>DATIBJ010000001.1:0-18360 GCA_035457565.1 Pyrinomonadaceae bacterium
CGTCGAGCCAGCGCTTTGCCTGCGGCTTCCTTCAGATTCCACCTCACGATGGACACCCTTGCCGATCGGCTAACGATTCCCCCTGTCGGGTTCGTAGGAGACTTTCACTCCCTAGTAAGCGCGCCCTGCCGGGCGCACAAACGAAAAGCGCTGCCTCCAGCAAGCTGAAAGCAGCGCAATCCGTTTTCCTAAAAGACAGCCGAAGCTGTCTATTAGGATGGTAGCAGAGCATGTACACACTCACGCTACCGAATTTGTATCCCGATGATCAACTGGCGGTCAGTTTAATCTCCGGTCAGCACTCGAATTGTTTTCACAAGTCTCGCATTCTTGCGAACGCGGTGCCGTTAGGTTTTTGTTTTGGTGGCTTTTCCTCCACCGCCGGTTACGATCCGGCAACGAGGCTCAACTTGCGTCGAGCTACTTCGCCCCCCTCGGCGGGTCCTCTCCAAAGGGTACCACTCGTTTTTATCCGAGTGGCTCAAGAAAGCCTCGCGACCTTCCCTAGCTGAACCTTTCGGTTCCGACTCGGGCGTCATAGAATCGACAGCCGCCTGTCTCATCTCTCGCTCGGGCGTCACCACCCGATTGCCGTCCCTTTGTCGGTCTCGAAGGCCGCAACCTTCGTGACGGGAGGTTTATACTCCTGTAGGTGTTTTAGATCAAATTTTAGTGTGTTTTATTTTTGCGAAATGCGCGAATTTCTTTTCGTCGTTGGACCATGACGAACACAACTCTTGTGTCTTGAAGAATTAGCTCAAGAAAGTTGATTGGGATTTGTTAATTGACTGATAGCTGATTGCAGTCTCATCTTAACGTCATTCAACTGTTGCTCGTCAGAATATTTCGTTCGCGGCCAAAAAAATCCTTTCAGTCCATCTTTTTTGCGCCGCGGAACTACGTGAACATGGAGATGAGGCACACTTTGACTAACGCGATTGTTCATCGCGACAAACGTTCCTTCAGCTTCCATCGCGGCTTCCACTGCCCGTGAAAGCATTTGTACATTCTGAAAAACTGCGGAAACGAGTGATGATGGCAAATCAGCAAGCGTTTCAAAATGTTCCTTGGGTATCAGAAGCGTATGACCTGGAAAAAGGGGACGATGATCCAGGAATGCGAGCGTCGACTGATCTTCAAAGATAATGGGGCTGTCCAAACTTCCCTCTACGATCCTGCAAAACAAGCATCCTGTTGAAGAACTCACAAAAAACTCCTCCGATGAAATTCAATCACCAAGGCTCCGGCGTCCTGCGCTTGGGCTGAGGCACACAAGACCGTTGCCGCCATTGCCATGACGCGACAATCGACCTTAACGGTCTTGTTTTGAGTGCTACTTCGACCTATCAGTTCGGTTCGCCTAAGACTTCATCAAAACCTGGACGGATGAACGAGCGCGCATTCGGAAACTCTTTTTCCGCTCGCTTTCGCAGCCGTTCAAGTTGGAAAATCAACGGAACAATTGATTCAGACCTTTCGGGCACGGCAAGTTGCATCAAACGCCAGGCGCTGATCGACCGATCGATTCCCACGAGCGCTACTTTTGCTGAGCCGTCGGAATCTTTCGGAAAACCCTCCAACTGGTCAGCCATTTCTTCCACTTCGTCGCTTCGCGACGACAACGCCCGCATGCTTTTCACCGCTATTTGGTATTGATACCAGTGAATCACGTTACTTGCTTCTTCGAACTGTTCGAATTGTTCAACCTCCTGCTGATCTGGTGGCAGATCGCTGGCAGTCGCTGTGGCGGCGAAATCGTTGAACCAATCGGTAACGGCGGAAGCATATCTCTCTCCTGCGACAGCCAAACGGTGTCGCATCGCTGCATCATGACGGCGTAGATGAGTTTCCGCTGCTTCATCGTCGACATCCGTCAGATCGACGCCGGCTTCTTCAGCCCACTCGGTCATCATCTCCTTAGTTTCCTGAAAGATTCTTCCGAGTTTTTGCCAGAAAGCCGCGTTTTGAATGTCACGGCTCCCAGGTGAGTCGTCAGCATCTTCCTGTTCAGTGGCGTAGAGTAGACACCGCGAAGTGAACTGACATTTTTCGCACCAGCGATCGCAGTAATTGTAGATACCTGAAATTAGATCGGGATTGGCCGCTAATTCGGTGAGGGTTCTTCGATTCATTTGAGTTGTCTCCTGAAAATGAGGATTTAAGGTGGCGGCATTGTAATGTAGGATGGCGCGAAATGACAGCAAAAGTAACGCGAGAATGCGAGAGAGTTTTTCGGCAACTTGAAAAGCTCGGACTGTTGCTGTTATCAGATGCCAGTTTTCCCAGCGTCGCAGGTGTCATCGCGCGAAGCGGAATAAAGGGTTCGTGGTGGTCCCACCCAGATGCGCACACAATATTCGCCGTCGCCGAGCTACTCGACGATCACCCGGACGTCCTGTTCATGAAGTTGATTAACGGGAAAGTGACGTTGGTCCATCGGGAACTGTGGGGTCGAATTTACTCGATTGGCGTGGCTCGCGAACACTGGCAGATAAAGGAGCTGACAACAGCCGCCAAACTACTCCTTAAGAAGGTTGATGCGGAAGGCAGCGTAGAAACAGTCTCTCTCGGGAAGGGATTCGATCCAAAACCTGGGAATGCTGCCCGCGAATTAGAGTTCTTCCTGCTGATTCAATCACAACAAGTCCATACGCAGTCAGGCGCGCACGCGAAGATTCTACAAACGTGGGATCACTGGGCCAGGTCTGCGCGGTTTCGTGGACATGCAAAAAGCGCATCAGCCGCGCGTCGGTTTCTTGAAGAAAGAGTTGAATCGATTGCTTCTGAAAATCGAGTACTGCCCGTTCGGTTTCCCTGGCCTCTAAATGTGTGATTTCAGCGACAAAGTGGGAAACAGTCAGTACCGAAACGCGCTAGCGGGTGTTCGATAAACTTTATAGTTTGTCGATGAGTACCGAGGCGGCTGCCTCCAGTGCAACTTGAGTTTCGCCGAACGTCGACGACAAACTTAAAGTTTATCGAACACCCGCTACCGCGCTTCGGTACTGACTGTTCGACACTATGAGGCATTTAGGAAACATTCATGAACATGCGACTTAAAGCCTTCGTTAAGCTCAATTGCTTCTTACTGTTTTTTTCCTGGTGTTCACTGGCAAGCGGTCAACAGCGCACCAGCGATTCCAGATCTCTGACCTATGGCTTTGTGAGTCCGAACACTCGCGAAGGATTAAAACTAGACGACGCGATCCGTGGTCTGGCATCTTCCGAAGAGGACAATTTGATCCGACAAGCGCGTGCGTTTGGCTGCGTTGCTCAATCTAAGATCGGAACGTTGAAGGCAGTAGGTTCATGGAGCGACGGCGCGGAACACTCTGTCGTCCTCCGCGCGAACACGGACGCATCGACCATGCGTTACGTGATTTCAATTCTCGGCAGAAACGCGCAGCAGAAAGCCGCTCTTTATTTTCATTCAAACTCCAGTGGGTCGGCTGATATATACATACTGAGACCACAGGTGCACGGCAGAACTGTACGCGGTTTGGCTGGTGCGCTTGATCAGGCAGGTATTGAATTCCGTACTCTGGTACCAACTAAAAGGAGCGCCGTTGTTTACGTTGTTGATCTAAAACGAGAGATGCGAGCGAAGATTGTTGCTGCGGCCAGACGAATGAAGGCGCGTGTGACCGCGAGACGCGGATCAGCCGAGTTTATCGGTGATGACTCAAGTCGCGAGAAAGCGAGAGCGATTTTTGAGAATGAAATCCGGAATTACGAGACGCGGAATTCTGCCTTAATAACCAAATGCCGGATACGAAGCAGCTACGGGCAACCTTAGCGCTGATTCAATTACGAACTAGTCAGCGTTCAAGCTTCAGAGGACCAACAAGCTGAGATATTTGCAGGTTGGGAAGGGCGGTTTACCTCCGCTCGAGTTACCTAACGCCCAACTCACTTTAACCTTGAACTGTGGGTAAAAGGTTGAGAGTTATGGATCTTGAGCGAGGGATAAACCGCACTTCCCGACCTGCAATATCTCAGCTTGAATACTTTTAGTTGAAGCAGGCTGACTGATCTTTTGCACGTTGCATTTTAGCCCCGAGTTGGATGTCTTCGTGAAGTCTTGACTT
This sequence comes from Pyrinomonadaceae bacterium, assembly GCA_035457565.1. GTDB lineage: Bacteria > Acidobacteriota > Blastocatellia > Pyrinomonadales > Pyrinomonadaceae > PSRF01. The sequence continues at coordinate 4,089 of DATIBJ010000001.1, forward strand.
AAACTCAGTGGCTCGCATAGAAGTCGCTTATGAAATCACCCGCACCATGTTTCAACGCTTCCGTCGAAGGCGCACTCGCACTGTTAACCCCGGATGGTAAGCGGTTCGCGCCAGTTTTTGAACACGGCTCATTACTCGTGGAAATCTACGCGCCAAGAGGACGCGATCCGCAACAACGCCACACTCGCGACGAGGTCTATGTGGTGGCTAGTGGAAGTGGCGAATACGTTTGCGGCGATACACGAACGAAATTCGGTCCGGCCGATGTGTTGTTCGCCGCAGCCGGCGTCGAACATCGTTTCGAAAACTTTACTAACGACCTTGCAGTATGGGTAATCTTCTACGGTCCCGAAGGCGGCGAAGCAAAAGGAGCGCTCTAATGTCTCACCTGGAGTCCACTACGCCTTGTTTTCCCGTTGCTGATGTAGGAACGACGATGCGTTGGTACGAAGAACAACTCGGGTTTAAGCCGGACCCGTTTCCTCCGAACGGACCTTACGTCTTCGCGATTCTGCGACGCGATGATATCGAAGTCATGCTGCAAAGACTTGAGCACTATCAAAAGCCTGACCTGTATGGGCTTCGGGATGGCGGAGTTTGGAATGTCTACATTCGAATGCGCGGGGTGAAGCAGCTCTACGACGAGTTGAAAGAGAAGGTCGAAATACTGCAGCCACTCAGGAAACAGCCTTATGGCCAATGGGAATTCGAGGTGAAGGATCCGAATGGCTACGTGCTGGTATTCAGTGAGTTTGTAAGAGCGGATTGAGTGCTCCGGAAATGATGAGGTCAGTACCACCGCGCGCTAGCGGGTGTCCGATACTCTTCAGTTTGTCGTTTCGGGCTTTGCCTCAAAAGTAGATGTCGGTGGTAACTAGTTTCGTGTTTAGTTCGCGTGACTTCGTGGATCGTACCGTTTGTCCAGAAAAACAAGGACGATCCACGAAGTCACACGAAGCAACACGAACCAAAATATTTCCGACTCGAGCTAAATGTGGCTTTTCAGGGAAAGCGCGAAACGACAAACTAAAAAAGTTTTTCAGACACCATCTACGTAGGCTTCACGGCTTTTTTAAACTGCGGCAACGGCAACGCATTCAACACTTCACCTTTTCTCACCCAAGCTCGGCGCGCCATTGCCACACCATATTTCACATTCTGCAGCGCGCCTGTCGAATGCGCGTCGACAGAGATGGTGAACTTTATCTTTCGCTTACGCGCTTCCATCACCCAACGAGGTTCCATATCTAACCGAAAAGGATCGCCGTTAATCTCCACGGCCGCATTCGACTCCGCAATCACATCCAGAATACGCAACATGTCGCAATCGAAGGGCGGCCGACTCTGGATTAGACGACCCTGCGCGTGTCCCCAGATCTTGAAGACTGGCAACTTCATCGCAGTGATAACTCGACGCGTCATCTTTTCCGAATCCATCTTGTAGCGAGAGTGAATGCTCGCTACGATCACATCAAACTTCTCAAGCACCTTTTCCGGATAATCAAGTGCTCCACTGGCAAGAATGTCAGATTCAGTGCCGCGCAATATTTTGACCTTCACCTTTTCCTGAACCTTGTCGATCTCCTCCCATTGACGCTGCAGTCGATCGAGTTCAACGCCACCCGCATAAAAAGCAGTCGGAGAGTGATCGGTGATGGTGATGTACTGCATGCCCATCGCGTCGGCGGCAAGAGCCATCTCCTCGACAGAATGTTTCCCGTCTGAGTAAGTGGTGTGACAGTGGACCATGCCGCGTACATCCGAGAGCTCGATCAAATCCGTCGGCAGCCTTTCCCTTAAAGCCGCTTCGACCTCACCGGTGTCTTCGCGAAGCTCTGGAGGGACGTACTGCATTCCTAATTGCCGGTAGACGACTGCATCACCGTCCACATCTGCAGGGGTCAGTTTCTTGCGACGTGCAGCAGAGCCACCCTCATTGAACAGTTTCGCAACCTTCGACACGTGCGCGCTTGATCCCGTTTCAGCAAACAGCGTAGCGGCGAATTCATCCGGCGGAACGGCAACGAGCGACACTCGACTGCCGTCTGCAAAAACAACTGTTGCGCGGTTCTCCTTTTGACTTTCCGTCTGGACAATCAGAGGAAAGCGCAGAAAGTGTTGGAGCAATGCGGCAGGCTGACTGGTGCTGCCAACGAACTTGATCGTCCCCACTGTTTCAGTCCATCTACGAAGAGAACCAGCGACACTTAATTTCTCTAAACCACGCGCAGTTGATAGATAGCTTTCAACTTGTTCGGCGGTCCGCCACGCCCGGTGCAGATGTAGTCGCTTCGGTTTTCGACTTCGCTTCGTGTGATCTGTCAGCGACTCGAGCAGTTTGCTTTCAGTCTTCTCACCAAAACCTTTTAGCTTTCGCACCTTGCCCGCAGCTGCGGCATTCTTCAGTTCTTCGGCCGACTTTATCCCGAGCCCTTCATGAAGCTGCTTTATCTTGCCAACACTCAAGCCTGGCACGCTTGATAATTCAATAATGCCCGGCGGAAACTCTGCGCGCAGCGCTTTCAATACTGAAGACTCGCCAGTTTCATAGAGTTGTTTGATCTGCGAAGCGAGCGCGTTGCCGATACCTGGCAATGTCTTCAAACGATCTTGAGCAACAAGATCGCCGAGGTCAGTCGAGACCCCGGCGATCGAACGTGCGCCAGCGTTATAAGCACGCGCTTTGAACTTGTTCGTACCACCCTTCAACTCCATTAGCGCAGCAATCTCCTGGAGCGCCGCGGCGATGGCGAACTTATCGAGTTTGGGTTGTTGCTTTGCCATTGGAAGATTCTACTGTCGAGTTTCCATTTTCAAAGGAGGATTTGCAAATCTGCTCAAAGCGATTTCTGCGTGTCAAACAGTCAGTACCGAAACGCGCTAGCGGGTGTTCGATAAACTTTCAGTTTGTCGTCGACGTTCGGCGAGACTCAAGTTGCACTGGAGGCAGCCGCCTCGGTACTCATCGACAAACTTAAAGTTTATCGAACACCCGCTAGCGCGTTTCGGTACTGACTGTTTGACACTGGGATCAATGTAACGTTCACTATAATCACAACAGACAATCAAGGGGCACTACCATGGCTATTGCGTCTATAAATCCCGCTACAGGTCAAACGCTTAAGACTTTCGAGCCACATTCACGAGAACAAATCGAACAGAAGGTTCGGCTCGCCAGCGAAACTTTTCGCTCTCACCGGCACACCACCTTCGAACAGCGTGCGCAAAAGATGTTTCGCGTCGCGGAAATTCTCGAGAACGAGAAATTAGCCTTCGGCAAACTAATGACGAATGAAATGGGCAAACCGATCAAAGCCGCGATAGGCGAAGCCGAGAAGTGTGCGTGGGTGTGTCGGTATTACGCTGAGAACGCTCAAACACATCTTGCCGATCAGATCGTGGAGACGAATGCAAAGCGCAGCTACGTCAAGTTCCAACCACTTGGTCCAGTACTGGCTGTTATGCCCTGGAACTTTCCTTTCTGGCAGGTGTTGCGCTTTGCAGCGCCAGCGTTGATGGCAGGCAACGTCGGTCTTCTGAAACATGCGTCGAACGTTCCGCAGTGTGCGCTGGCGATCGAGGATCTCTTCCGCCGCGCCGGCTTTCCCGAAGGTGCGTTTCAAACTCTTCTCGTTGGCGCTGACGCAGTAGAGGCAATTCTCGCAGATGAACGCGTAGCCGCGGCGACGTTAACGGGTAGCGAGCCGGCTGGCAGCAGTGTCGCATCGATTGCAGGTAAACATATCAAGACAACCGTACTCGAACTTGGCGGCAGCGACCCATTCATCATCATGCCATCGGCTGACTTTGAAACGGCAGTGACTACAGCAGTGAAAGCGCGAACAATCAATAACGGACAATCGTGCATAGCTGCGAAACGATTCATCGTTTCGACAGCCATTTATGAAAGGTTTGAGCAAAGGTTCGTTGAAGAGATGAAAGCATTGCGCATCGGCGATCCACTTGAAGAATCAACAGAGATAGGGCCACTGGCGACTCCGCAGATCGTCAGCGACCTGGAGCGCCAAGTAAACGATGCGGTTGCACAAGGCGCGCGTATTCTTACGGGTGGTAAACGCATCCAACAGAAGGGCAATTACCATGAACCAACGGTACTCGTGGATGTGAATCCTTCAACGAAAATCTCATGTGAAGAGATCTTTGGCCCGGTGGCCATGCTGTTTCGTGTATCGGAGGTGAGCGAAGCGATTCAACTGGCAAACTCGACTACGTTCGGTTTGGGTGCAGCCGCTTGGACCAATGATACGCAGGAGCAGGATCGCTTCATCAATGAGCTCGAGGCGGGAAGTGTGTTCATCAACGGCATGGTCGCGTCTGATCCGCGTTTGCCGTTTGGCGGCATTAAACACTCAGGTTATGGTCGTGAACTGTCAGAGTTTGGCATTCGCGAATTCGTTAACATTAAGACGGTTTGGATCGGTCAATGAACAATCGAGACGGTTATCCCTTTGCCGATTTATCGCTGGCGCGACGATTAGAGCGGACTGAAGCTCTCTCAAACGCCGACTTCGTCGAGGGTCGAGCCCGTGCATTTCCTGATAAGGGAGCAACGTGGAAAGAGATAGCCGGCACTTATGCGATGTACGACGGACGAAGTTCACCCGTGACTCAGACCTTCAATATGGGGATGTCCCAACCTTTGACGGAGCGTGAACTCAAAGCTGTCGAACAATTCTTTCTCGACCGCGGCGCGCCCGTTTGTCATGAAGTGTCTCCACATGCCGATCCGTCGGTGCTTCCACTTCTGAACGATGGAGGATATCAACCAATCGAGTTCACGAGTGTGATGTATCGACCCATCTCCCGCGAATCTCCGCTCTCAGTTGCGGTCAACGAGAAGATTCGGGTGCTCTTGACTGGACCAGCTGAAGCTGACTTGTGGGCGGAAGTTGCGGTCCAGGGCTGGAGTGAATTTGGCGAGCTTGCCGATTTTCTGCACGACGTTGGTCGAGTCAATGCGAGACGAGAGAACGCCCGATCGTTTTTGGCCGTACTCAACGACCGACCGATAGCAACGGGCTTGATGAACATCTTTGATGGCGTGGCACTGCTCGCTGGCGCAAGCACGATTCCTGCAGGGCGCAAACAAGGCGCACAACTCGCCCTACTCGATGAACGCCTTCGCTACGCCGCACGAAACGATTGCGACATCGCGATGATGTGCGCACTGCCTGGCTCGGCATCTCAACGCAATGCTGAACGACACGGTTTTCGTATCGCCTACACGCGCATTAAATGGCAGCGATATTAGTTCGACCAATTCTTGCAAGGACAAATTAACGGTGAACGACTTCGAAAAATTAGGAGCTTTTTATCTCGGTAGTCCATACGACCTCACCAACAAAAAGCGTAAAGAAGGACTACTACTCTACGACTCAAAAGATCTTGTCACGCATGCTGTCTGCGTCGGCATGACCGGCAGTGGCAAGACTGGTCTGTGTATCAGTCTGCTTGAAGAAGCTGCCATCGATGCTATTCCCGCGATCGTCATTGATCCGAAAGGTGATTTGCCCAATCTGCTTCTAACGTTTCCCGAACTAAAGCCGGAGGACTTTCAACCCTGGATCAATGAGGACGACGCCCAGAAAAAGAACCTGTCGCCCGCTGATTACGCTTCGCAACAGGCGGAGCTCTGGAAAAAAGGGCTTGCCGAGTGGGGCCAGGATGGCGCTCGAATTCAACGCCTGCGCGACGCTGCGGACTTTCGCGTTTACACACCTGGCAGCAATGCGGGAATTCCAGTCTCAATTCTCAAGTCGTTTGCTGCACCACCACCGACAATTCGCGATGAACCCGAATTGCTCGCCGAGCGAGTAAACACTACAGCAAACAGCCTGCTGGGCTTAATCGGCATTGACGCCGATCCGATCGAGAGTCGCGAACACGTTCTGCTCTCGACGATTTTTACAAAACGATGGAGCGAAGGGTTGGACTTGGATCTCCCGACTTTGATTCAACAGATTCAGAAGCCGCCGGTAACGAAGTTAGGTGTGATGGATCTCGAGTCGGTCTTTCCCGCACAAGATCGGTTTCAGCTTGCGATGGGCCTGAACAATTTGCTCGCAGCGCCGAGTTTCGCATCGTGGATGGAAGGCGAGCTGCTCGATATTCCGGAGATCCTGCACACGCCGCAAGGTAAACCGCGCATTGCGATTTTCTCCATCGCGCATCTCGACGATGCACAGCGAATGTTTTTCGTTTCACTGCTCTTGAATGAAGTTCTCGGTTGGATGCGCACTCAGTCGGGTACGACGAGCCTTCGCGCGATTCTTTACATGGACGAAATCTTTGGCTACTTCCCACCAGTCGCAAATCCTCCATCCAAACTTCCCCTGCTGACTTTATTGAAACAGGGACGCGCCTTTGGTCTCGGCGTGGTATTGGCGACACAGAATCCCGTCGACCTCGACTACAAAGGGCTGTCTAATACCGGCACCTGGTTCATTGGCAGATTGCAAACGGAGCGCGACAAGGCGCGCGTACTGGAGGGTTTGGAAGGCGCTGCTGCCGGAAGCGGTCAAAGATTCGATCGTCAGAAGATGGAAGAGATTCTTGCTGGTCTTAGCAATCGTATCTTTGTACTCAACAACACTCATGACGATGCGCCGGAAGTCTTTGAGAGTCGTTGGGCCATGTCGTATCTGCGTGGACCACTGACGAGAGTTCAAATAAAAGAGTTGATGGCTCCGGTTAAGGGTCAAGGAGCAGCGCCGGCGCAACCCGCAGCCGTTGCTGCCCCTCCGCAACCAACCTCCGCACCAGTCGCTACCGGCAAGACCGACGACAAGCAGCGACCAGTGTTGCCTGCTGGAGTCACACAGTACTTCCTGCCAATTCGTTCAACGGCCAACAGTGGCGATTCCCTCACGTATCAACCGATGATCATGGGGGCAGCTGAGATTCACTATAGCGACTCAAACACCATCGACATGACGCAACAACTGACGATGCTTTCGCCCATCTCTGAGGGACCAATTGCGCTGGATTGGGCACAAGCGTCCACGATCGACGTGCCTGTTGAGGAACTGGAAAGTGATTCGGAGTCGAATGCCGCGTTTGGAGGTCTGCCGACCGCAGCAAGCAACGTAAAGAACTATGAGAAGTGGCAAAAGGAGCTTGCTACCTGGCTCTATCGCAATCAACGAATTGAATTGTTCGAGAGTCCGAGCCTTGATGTTGCTTCAAATCCGGGTGAGTCGGAGCGTGATTTTCGTGTGCGACTGCAGCAATTCGCGCGGGAGAATCGCGACAAAGCTGTCGAGAAGTTGCGTGAGCGATATGCGCCGAAGATCGCAAAGCTAGAAGAAAAAAAGCGACGAGCTGAACAGATCGTCCAACGCGAGGCGGAACAGGCACAGAGTCAAAAATATCAGACCGCGATTTCGTTTGGCGCGACTCTGCTTTCTTCATTCCTGGGTCGAAAGACGGCGAGTCTGGGAACACTCGGTCGCGCCACGACAGCCGCGCGCGGTGTTAGTCGATCCATGAAAGAGTCTGGAGATGTGACGCGTGCACAAGAGACACTAACAGCCGTCAATCAACAGTTACTTGATCTCGATGGAGAGTTTCAGGCAGAGGCGAAAGCGTTGGAGCGTTCAATTGATCCGCAAACGGAGCAGCTCGAGAAAGTAAGTTTGAAGCCGAAGAAGACAAATATCAGCGTTAAGCTGCTGACGTTTGTTTGGGCGCCGTTCTGGAAGAGCGGGGATGGTCAAGCGCGATCCGGGTGGTGAGCGTATGTTCGATAAACTTCACAGTTTGTCGTGACGCCTCATTCCACGCAACATTGTAGAAGCCACAACTTGACGACAAACTGAAGTTTATCGAACATCTCAATCACAATGAAAAAGCTCGCCTTTAAATATGGACTGATCATCGCAATCGGAGCTGCGGCCTGGGTAATCATCGTTCACCAGCTCGTCTCTAATCCCCAATCGAGTATTCACCAACTTGGAACGCCGGTGTTCTTCAACATCCTCCAATTCATCGGCATCTTCCTCGGTATCTCTGAGTTCCGCCGACAGGCCGCTGAACAGGCCACGTTCAAGCAGTCGCTGAAGACGGGCGTATGGATCTCATTTGTCTACGCCATAACCATATCGCTGTTTTTTGTGGGTGTGCTGTATTTCGTGGGGACAAGATGGATGGCAGTTGAAGCGAATGCGCAGAAGCTACCAATGGCGCTTCTTGCTGTTCAGGCTTTCACTGGATTGTTCCTTGGGTCGGTGCTGTTTGGGTTGGCCTATTCCACACTGATCGCGTTTGCACTCACCAAACGTCTTCCAAAATCGGTTTGAAAGGCTACGGTACCAAGATCACTTTGCCAATATTCTTCCGCTGCTCCAGGTACTGATGCGCGGCGCCGGCTTCATCAAATCGAAACGTGCGATCGACGTAAGGCTTAATCCAGCCTTCATCCACGCCCTTCAGAATCTCCCCCATCCAGACCTTCACTTTGCCTGGTTCGTGCCACATGTGGCCGAGGTTCAATCCAAACACTCCTCGATTCTTGTTTAGTAGTCCGAGTGGATGAAAGCGCGGCATCTGCAACGCTGCCTTCACCATTTTCAATTTTCCCGCCAAACCATTTGCCGACGCAGTTGACACTCCGAACATACCTAAACGCCCGGTGTGCCGAAGTGCTGAGTAACTTTTCTTCCAATGCGAGCCGCCGATTGGATCGAGTATTAGGTCAACTCCGCGGCCGTTTGTCAGATTCTTCAAAGCGGGCAACCAGTCTTGACCTCGATAGTCGATTGGATGGTCCAAGCCTCTTTCGATCAAAAACTGATGCTTTGAAGGACTTGCCGTACCAAAGGTGACTGCGCCAATCTTCTTAGCGATGTCGAGGGCTGCTAATCCAACTCCACCACCTGCGTTGTGGATGAGTATTGATTCACCTTCGTGCAATGAGCCCATCACCGCGATCAACGCATATGCCGTAAGGTAGTTCACGGGTATTGCTGCCGCCTGCTCAAACGTCAAATCTTTAGGTTTCTCAAACAACTGTGTCGCCTTAACGACGACAACATCTGATTGTCCGCCGAAGCGCGTCATGGCAACTACCGGCTTGCCAATCCATTCACGGTCCCCACCTTCACCAACGCCTTCGATGGCTCCACTCACTTCATAGCCCATAACACACGGTTTGGGAGGACTATCCGGATAAAGACCCTGCCGCGACAAAATGTCCGCAAAGTTCAGGCCCGAAGCTTTGACGCGGATTAATACTTCACCCGCCGCCGGTTTCGGATCCGGTTTGTCCTGGACCTTCAGCACATCAATGTCGCCGGTTGTTGTCGTAACGACTTGTCTCATCTCACAAATGCGTCGAATCTTGTTTTGGTGCGCGAGAGCGTAGCACCGAAAACCACGACGATCCACCTTAAGACCGTAACCAATGAGTTGCTGCTTGCGTTACGGCTTTGCCGCTTGCTGTGCGGCGACGGCTCTGCCTCGCCGTAACGTGCTTCTTCCGATTCGGGCTATGCCCCTGGTTTCGGGCTGTGCCCCCTTCTACGCACTTAATCAAGTCAATGTTGAGTGGACCGGCAGGCGCGAGGTCAGAGACCAAACCAGGGGCACAGCCGGATTGAGAGCGGTACCTTACGGCGAGGCGGAGCCATCGCCTCATATCAGGCGGCAAAGCCGTACTGTAAGCGTTTCTAATTTCAATGTGCTATTGAGCATAGTCAAAAGCTTTCTTATTTCACTGTGCTATTCTTTGCCGCGAACTTCATGGAGGAATGCGGTTAATGATCAAGTTGACGCGAGTCTTTAAGGCTTGGCCCATAATCATCCTGGCGGCGATTTGCCTTACAGCTTGTCAACGTGCATCAGGACCAACGAAGGAATTAACCCTTGCCGTCAACTCAGGTGTCGAAGGGGACGCGCTCAAACAGGCGGCGCGCGATTACGAAGCTCAAACCGGAATCCACATCAATATCGCCGAGTTTCCTTACGCAAACCTTTTCGAAAAAGAACTGAACGATCTTAACGCCCGCACCGGTGCTTATGATCTGATCATGCTTGACGATCCATGGTTCCCGCAGTTTGCTTCGAAGCAGTTTCTTACTGACCTAACTCCTCTGCTTCAAAAAAAAGGAAGACAGGGAGCTGATCCTGATTTTATTGAAACGTCCCTCGCCCTTTGCAGACACCCTTATCAAACAGGTGCGCTCTATGCACTTCCGTATGTCGGTAACTCTCAGTTGTTCTTCTACCGCAAAGATCTGTTCGAAAAACATGGTCTAAAGGAACCAGCTACGTGGGACGACGTTCGCAACGCCGCTAAAACCATTCAAGAGAAAGAAGGTGAAGGCGGCAACAAGATGTACGGCTACGTGATGCGAGCGGCCCAAGGTAATGCTGCGGTTGCCGACTTCATGCCTATCTTCTGGGCGTTTGGCGGTGAAATGTTTGATTCGTCCGGCAAGCCTACCGTCAATAGCCCCGAAGCCATCGCTGCATTGAAATTCATGTTGGAGCTCGGCAAATATTCGCCGCCAGGTTACGCAAGCTTCAATGCAGCCGAGGTCGGCGCACATCTCCTGCAAGGCACGGCTGCCATGTCGATCAATTGGCCCGCATGGATTAGTTCTTTTTCCGACCCTGCCAGATCGAAAGTAATTGGCAAGATGACATTCACTACTCTGCCAGGCGCCAAACGACTGGGACAAGCCGAAATCGGCAACTGGCTGATTGCCATTCCGCGCGATGCGAAGAACTCCGAAGCCGCGTTGGATTTCTTGCTTTGGGCCACCACGGCGAACGAGATGAAGCGCTCGGCACTCGGTGGTAATCCGCCTACACGAAGATCCGTCTTCACTGATGCGGAACTGGTTGCGCGATTCCCATCATATCCGGCACAGTTGCGCTCACTTGAAACATCTCGTCCCAGGCCGCGCACGCCCCAATGGAACGAGATTGAAAACGCCTTTGGCATCTTTCTTTCGAAAGCGAACAGCGGAGAATTGTCAGCAGAAGATGCGCTAAATCAGGCAAATGTCGAAATCGAAAAGATTCTCCAGCGTGGCCAGTAGCGCCGGCGATCGGCGGTTGCCTTATCTCTTTCTCGCGCCGGCGGTCGTTATCCTGCTGTCGCTCTCAATTTATCCACTTTTCTATTCACTATCCGTAAGTCTGCAAGTCGAATCGGCGGAAGGTGTGCGCTGGAGTTTCGGCAACTTTCAGCGACTGATATCTGACAATTTCTTTCTCAGTGCGATGGGCCACACGTTTATCTACGCCGCATCAGCACTCGTTTGCGAATTTCTGCTCGGTCTCGGACTCGCATTACTGCTGAACACTCACATCCGTGGCCGCGCTGTCTTTCGAGCATCACTGCTCGTGCCGATGATGTTGCCGGCCGTGGTTGTCGGAGTTGTCTGGCGATTGATGCTGAATCCAGACTTCGGTGCGATCAACGGAACACTCAAAGGGTTTGGCTTCACCACTGACGCACTCACTTGGACCGCGTCACCACGCTTGGCTCTGTTGTCAGTAATCCTCGTCGATATTTGGCAGTGGACGCCGTTCGTCTTTCTTGTGCTGCTAGCGGGACTGCAGGCAATTCCACAGGAGCCTTACGAAGCCGCGAAGATCGACGGCTCGAGCCCGTGGCAAACCTTTCGCCACATAACCCTTCCTTTGCTGAAGCCCGCGATACTCATTGCGCTCCTGCTGCGCACAATGGATCTGCTTCGCGTGTTCGATCAGATTTTTATTTTGACAGAGGGCGGGCCAGGCTTCGCGACTGAAACAATTAGTCTCTACATCTATCGCACAGCATTTCGATTCTTTGATTTCGGTTATGCGGCTGCAATGTCGTTTGTGCTATTGGCGATCACGAATGTTATTAGCGTGGTTTACATACGGTTTCTTCAAGCGCGCGAGGTGGGTTGACTCTTTGGAGTGCGCCGACCTGTCGGCGCTTTTTGTCCTTTACGTCACTCGCGGGAGTTAATAATGAGATAGTCGCGCCAGGTCGCGACCTGCGAAAGCGGTGACAGGTCACCGCACTCCAAAATGAAGCGCTTTCCTAAACACCCACTTCTGCTCGTAGCCGTGATTGCGTCCTTAGCACCCGTCTACTGGATGGTGACGATCTCTTTCAAGGCTGAAGTAGATCAATTCGCTGTCCCACCACGCTGGTTTCAATTCACGCCGACTTTCGAGCACTACTACGACGCATTTGTCGTTCGCTCCTTCGGCCAGTACTTAATAACGAGTGCAGTGGTATCGGTAATGTCGACAATCTGCGCGTTAGTGATTGGCACGCTTGCAGCTTATTCGCTCGCGCGGTTCCGGTTTCCCTATCACCTCGATCAGAAGCTGTCGCTTTGGATTCTCTCCACGCGTATGTTTCCGGCGATTGTTACGGCTATTCCACTTTTTCTGATGATGCGTGACTTTCGATTGTTGAATACTCGAGCGTCATTGATCATCGTCTACACCGCTTTTAATTTGCCCTTCGTCGTGTGGATGATGCGTGGGTTCTTTGCTGAGCTGCCACGCGATCTCGAGGAGGCAGCATTAGTGGATGGGGATTCTCGGCTTGGCGCGTTGGTTCGGATTGTGCTGCCGCTGGTCGCGCCGGGACTCGCCGCTACGGCAGTGTTCTGTCTGATCGTGTCGTGGAATGAATTTTTGTTTGCTTTAGTGCTGACTCAAACCGACACCGCAATGACGTTGCCCGTCGGCATCGCCGGTCGAGTTACGCAATATGAGATTAAATGGGGAGTAATGAGTGCGGCAGGAACAGTAGCGATGTTACCGATATTAGTATTTGCGTTAGCGGTGCAGCGGTACCTGGTGCGAGGTCTTTCCCTGGGAGCTGTTAAGGGTTGAGGATTACCGACGGACAAAGTCGTGTTCGCTCACTCAAGCTCCTGAAAACTGCTCAACCAAATGTCCGCTACGCTTTAGCTTGTCGTTGAGGTTGTGTTGATTCAAGGTAGGCGAAACTGCTCTAACGTGAATACCCCAACGGCAGTGGGGGATCATTCACGTCCAAGCCACAACCACAAACGATAAGAACTTAACGCGCTGCGCATTCAGTAGAGTTGCAAATTCCCGCAACTCGATGTGCTCAATATGATTCTCAATGTCGATTCGATTCCAAAATGTAATCAAGAAATTTGGCGACTCGGTTGTGGTCGATGATTTGACGCTCGAGATCGATCGCGGTGAGTTTGTGGTGTTGCTTGGTCCATCAGGCTGCGGCAAGACTACCACGCTGCGGATGCTGGCCGGTCTGGAAACAGTAAGCTCCGGTAATATTTATATCGATGAGACGCGTATCAACGATATACCGACTCAGCATCGCGATCTCGCCATGGTATTTCAGAGCTATGCGCTTTATCCGCATATGACAATCGCCGAGAACATCGGCTATCCACTTCGCGTTCGAAAGCACACTCCACAAGACAGATCGGCCCGTGTACGGCGTGTCGCAGAGATGCTCGACATCCTTCCCTTGCTCGATCGCAAGCCCCGACAGTTGTCAGGTGGCGAACGTCAACGTGTCGCTCTCGCGCGCGCGATCGTGCGCGAACCGCGTGCACATCTAATGGACGAGCCGTTGTCGAATCTCGATGCGCGCCTTCGCGTTCAGATGCGCGGCGAACTCAAGCGACTCCAACATCAACTTGGCACGACCACCGTGTACGTCACTCACGATCAGGCTGAGGCAATGACACTGGCTCATCGAGTGGCTGTGATGAAGAAAGGAAAGCTACAACAGTTCGATAAGCCGATGAACGTTTACGACTTTCCGGCGAATCGGTTTGTCGCGGAGTTTGTGGGGAGTCCGAGTATGAATTTGATTGATGGTCACATTGATTCAACGACTTTGAAGCACGGAAGTCTCGCGATTCCGTTACCTAAGCATCTGTTAAGCAACCTCCATACACGTGCGGTTACGTTGGGCATTCGACCTGAGAACATCAGCATTTCGACGGATTCGACCAATGGCGCTTCACCAGCGACTGTTTATGTCACTGAACAGATGGGAAACGAGACGCTGGTGGTGTTGGCAAGTGAAGATCTACGACTGATGGCCCGCGCACCTGCCGACTTTCGTCTTCCACCAGAAACACCGGTGTGGTTTACATTTGAAATCGACAAGATTCACTTTTTCAACACGGAAACTGGCGAGAGAATCTAGACCGACAATTCAACGTACATAGCATCAGCGCTCAAGCCCCCTGGAACAACTCAAGTCGCATTAATCGCAGGTAGGGAAGGGTGG
>DATIBJ010000002.1:0-37563 GCA_035457565.1 Pyrinomonadaceae bacterium
AACCACAATCTCTGAACAAATACACGTATGTTTACAACAATCCCTGTCGCTATGTTGATCCTGATGGCCATTGCGGCACGCCGTCAGGATTGAAGCCCGGCCAGGTAGGAATCTGCGTGGCTTCTTTCATCGCATCAAGAGTGGTCCGATCGGCGGGGCTGCCTTCGCCCGGACGTGGTGATGGGCGAGGTCCTAACGGGCAGGGAGGAACGTCTCGCGTTGAGGTTCGGGTGGCCGTCGATGTCGTCAAAGGCACCGTCAAGAAGACCGATGAGGCGATGGGTACAAGCGGAATTGTTTTCAAGCAGCTTGGCCCAAAAGGCAGCGGTGGAAGTGAGGTGTCATCTCCTAACAAAGACGAGAAAGGAAACGTCTACTTCCAGATCCATCAGGTCGGCACAAGTAATACTCCCGCCGGATTGATTGGGAGTATTGAGAATCACCTAAACATGGTAGTCACGCCAGACGGAAGGGTGGGCATTACGCCGAGCAGCACTGCTAAAGACTACCCCTCACTTGAGGTCTACAAATACACGGTGGACGACAGGGGGAATGTCACCACGACGCTAATAAAGCACAAACCTGAGTCGAACAATGTCTTTGATCTCATGAACAAGGAAAAGCCGATTAAGGCAGATCCTCAATGAAAACTAGAATCACGTTTTTGATGACAGGCTTGATCGCTGGGGTGGTCTGTGTCGCGCCAGGCGTTTCATGGCTCATGCTTCTCACCCTAACTTGGGGTGTTGGACCGGCTTTCTTTGTAGCCGTAGTTGTAGGGATCATCATCACAGGTGCGCGACACCATCTTCATGTTAGCTTTTTCCGATACGGTGCCGGGTTAGTCGCTTGTTTCGTCACCTACTTACTGGCGCTGATGGTGTTTTTCGGCGTGTACGGGTTCACACCTGATTGGTTTGGCTTCAGAGCCTCGGACAATGTCGACCAGTTCGGTATGGATGTTATCCTTGGTCTTGTTACAGCAGCAACATTCGCCGCAGGTGGAATCACTCTCTTTTCGTTTGTACTAACTGGACGGTGGAGCAACTTTCTTTTGCTCCGCTTGCTATCGGCTGGAATCGTAACGATCATTGTTACGTTCATAGTGAACTTCCCGTTCCACAGCTACTGGTCATTCTACGGTGTGTTAGTGCCGCTGGGGACCGCACTCTTTTGCGGGACGGTAGGAGCGCACATCTGGGAACACTTCGAATCGGAAAGACAAACTACGGCAACAGCTTGCGAGCCACACCAGCCTCAGGCGTGATGACTGGACGTGACCGATCAACTATATTCAATGACGTTGTCGGCTCCGAAAAAAGGGCTGGAGATTAAGCAGTGGTGGAGTCAAAGGGTTTCTGCGAAAGCTCGTTGAAAAAAGAAATGATCCTTGGCCAACGATCCGCTGACCTGGAACGCGGTGTAGCTGGGATCTTAACCACATAATCGGGAATACACGCGTAGCGGAGGTATCTGCTCTTTAAAATTGCTGCTGTTCTTTGACAAATTGCTTTCGTGCGGGCGGGTGCGCGGGCAGTAACTACCCGTTCTTCAACCCAAAAAGAACGGGACGTTGAAACGGGATTAGATTACTTCCTGGCTCGATACTACTCGTCAACGCAAGGGCGGTTTACGAGTGTCGATCCGATGCTTTCAAGTGCGAAGACTTACCGTCCTGAGAGTTGGAATCGATACTCGTATTGTTACAACAATCCTCTTAAGTATCTGGATCCCGATGGCAGAAAGGTCAAGCCTGAAGATGAGAAAGCTCTGGAAAACATTCGCAATACCCTACCAGAAAATCTAAGAGCGAAGGTTAAGCTTGACAAGAATGGGTTCATCGATCGAAACGCGCTAAATAAGATCAAGAGCAAGGACGCGAACTTCCTTGATCTCAAAAAGATGGTGAACTCTTCCCAGACTGTCGAGGTTGCCACCGCGTCTAGCGCAGTGCTGCCAGGATCTACTCAAGCTACCCCCTTTTCATACCAATCCGTGGAGCAGCAAAGGGGCCGAGCTTACTCAGAAGTTGACGCAGGATTTTGGCGCAGAACAGGCGGCGCAGATGGCTAATCAAGCTATTACCATTCCGTCGTTTTCCCTTGGTAGTACACTGACAACTAATCAGTCGCCGAATACCTCACGAACTTTACCTCACTTCAATCAGAGACGATTTACAAAACAGACAAAGACGGTAAAAGCCTCATTCCCCGTCGGAACCCTCGTTCTAACGCGACTTTGTTGGGCAAGAGCGAACTGGGGTGCGGATTATCGCCGATTACTAGACGGATTTATTCCCACTTGTGAATGGGCAGGCGCGATAAGAACCAAGTTAACGTCCCGGCACGAGCTTTGCCGATGCGAATGGGCGACTGCTATAGGGCGGTAAACACTTGAAGAAAGAAGTCACGATCATGGATCACCAACAGGACGAAGTAGTTCAGAATCCAGCGGAAACGCTCACAGTTGACCTGTCACAAGGTATCGCTCTCGACAAGTTAAGCCCGCTCGACACGATTCTTGTCCACACGCGAAACAGTAATTACCGCATCTTCTTGCTTGATCCACAGACAGGACGCGCTCTGATAGAGGGTGGCCCCTTTACGGAGCCCGTTGACGCATTAGTGAATGGTTCAGTTGTTAAGTCAACCTTCAAAAACGGATGGATAGGAACGGGAATGCGCCTTGAATTCTGGACCGAAGGGAAACTCACGTCGACTTCACCGGTTCAGTCGTATCAGGTCGAAGCCCACATGCCCGCCGAATTTATGGCTCTTATGTAATTGAAGAAAGATAACGAATAGGACTAATCAATTCTTACATCGCTGCCGCCAGCCCGCCAGAGTCTCCCAACCTGACGACTTAACGAAATCTCGTAGTCGTGCCGATTCCGCTGATGCGAGTGACTCGAGTTCAGCTCGTCCGAGGCCTGTCTTATCTGAGAAGGGATTGTTCTTCGAAACGTACTCAAGGCTCACTTGATCCGGCGCATATTCTGACAGCGAAAGGACGTCTACCCCGCGATAGGCCTCAAGTGGCATGGTCCAGATGTAGCCATCAGTCATGTCTCCCAGGCGCAGCATGGGATATCCGAGAGCGTATAAGGTTTCCTCGGCGATCGGAATCCTCGCAAACGGAGACCGTATCACGTCAAAACCGACTGGATGTCCAAGCGTCGCTGCTGCGCAATCGATCGTGCCATTCAAAGGAAGACATCGCGTCCACTTCTCGCCTGCGCGACATTGCCATGGCCGATGTAGAGTTATCGTAAAGACATCTTCCCCGAAGTCTCGCCACAGCACGTTGCCCATGCGATTCATAAACTGCTCGACACGCTGAGCCCGAGGCAGCTCAGGTTGGTAATAGCGTGTGAACGCGTGATGCGCACCGCAGTAGATCAGAATCCGCCGGTTAGGCCCCTTTAAGTAACTCTTCACAGTCTGGGCCATGAACGTGTCATACGTTTGACCTAAAGGCAGTAAGCGCTCGCGCCAGTCGGTGTCTGGACCCATGGCGAGCAGTTGTAGACGCTCCGTCGGCGGCAAAGTCTGATTGGCCTTCCAGACTGCGTGGATAATTTCGAAGTATTCGCGGTAGGGCCACGAAGCAGTTCGCATTACGACCATCGCCATTGTCGGTTGCCACCGATCAGAGTTGACGACTCGGTCAATAGTCTCCTGGTCACTGGCACGAAACATTTCTACGCCAATGGCGGTCACACCACTGCTTTTGAGACGTGGGATTAGGTCAAGAACCAAATCAACATCGTGCTTAATCCAGTGATGCTCGCCAAGAATTACAATCCGATGGTTGCTGAATTTAGATAGAACGTACTCATTGGGAGGTTGCGACTCGGCCCGGAGATAGTTTACTAGCACGCTGCGTCTAATTCCGGGGTTCTGCGCTTTGCCTGAATGGACAATTGTGGACGAAAGGAGCAGTACTAGTAAAAAACAGGGTAGTATTCGAGAAAAGCCTTGCATAAAAAGTCTCGAAGGATCTGATAATCCGTACAAAACGGGAGCGAAGCGACCGAGTTCAACGTGCCTTGTGCGTCATCTAAGTGAAATGGGTCGCTTCGCTCCCGTTCTGTAGTTGAGTCTTATTGGAAATCGCGATTAGCGACGAGTTACGGCGAGGCAGAGCCGTCGCCTCACATCGGGCGGCAAAGCCGGATGTCGATCCGCTGATCAGTCTTCCAGTACCAGCAATGCCGTTTGTCCACCACCGGAAGTCACATTCAATAGAGCCGATGCTGACAAACGGATCAACGCCCCTTCTACTTCGTTATGAAACAGAAATGGATTGAAATCCACGTACATCTCATTCAACGAAACTCGATCTGAGTACGAAGGTATATCAACTTTTTCTCCGGGAACTCTTTGCTGGACCACATAAGGATGTTCGACCGCATGTCGTATTGCAGTTTCCCATTCTTCCTGTCCCGTCTCCCAACCGAGAAAAACTCCATGGCCGCCGTAATCGTCATTCGGCTTTAGCACCAACTCCTGCCGGTGTTCACGGATCAACTCCAACAGGTTTCGTTCAACTCCGCGAAAGGTTGTGCTTGACGGCCTCACGAGACGTGTCCACGGGATGTGTCTGCCAATCGCTGCCAGCTCGCTCGGTTCGAAGAGATAGTGGTAAGACGGGTCGCTGAGAACAGCAAAGCTCGCCTTTTTGTGGACGAGCTTGGTGCGAAATGAGTTTGCCATGAACACGCGACGATCCTTATAGGCGCGAACCAGCGGGTGTTGTGGACCGCACTGATTTAGAAACTCATGAATAACTACCCGCTTGTAGAGAATATCTACTTGAAAGTCACCCGCAGAGAGATGGTCGCCGTCATAGGTTAGGTCCGCTGGATCAGCGATTACCGAAGGATATCCACAATCGGCGAAATACTTCTGGAGCACCCGAAATTCGCTGCAGGTTGGGACATCGCGCCAGTCGACGATCGCGATGTTTGGCTTCTCCACCTCACCGCCCCATTCTCTGTACGCTCTTATTAGAGACTTCAACAGAGCCTCGTGAGGTCGCGGCAACCAGTGACTGTTACTGACCAGGAATGATTTCAACTGCGGCAAAGTGAAGAGTAGCTTTTCCAGTTGCATCTGATCGCCGACACCCGCCGGCGTCTCGGCGTTGTATTCCAGGAAACAAAATCCTTCTGACGTGATGTAAGAATCGAGGCGACTGGTGACGCAGAGACGACTGTACCCGGGATCCACGCGGGCCATCGTCTCCTCGAGTGGAGTCATACACAACAACTCCATAATCTCTCGATTCTTGAGCGCCTCGTTCGCTACTTTCTCAAGCGCATGAGCAATGGTCTCGGCGGCGTCCTTGATCACGTCGTATTGACGCCGATGCAAGATGTGTGGGCGAAGGAAAGGACAAGTAGGACGGTCGCCGTGAAGTAGCCCCAGTTGTTGTTGCGCGTAACTACGTTGATCGAAAACGGGCGGGCCGAGACTTGTGTCCTCAAGGATCGATTGGTCAAGCTTGGTTACCCTTACATCCACGGTACCGCGCCGCGGTGATTTGGCGGCATCGCGTGCACCGCTCTTCGAAACGAAGTTACTCACGTCCATTCTGATTGTTCAGGGGCTGTAATGAGCTTTCGAAACTTGACGCGAGGGGTTGAAGCCATAACGCGCTCCGGGTGGCAATCACGAAGACGAGAAAGCTCTACGTAAGTAGGAGTAATGCCGGTCAGGGAGTACTGAAGAGAATGATTCTGTTAACCTCAGCGGAAAGTGGCGAGTTCGGTAACTGTCAATCGATGAAAGCCAATTCGTCTTTTTAGCAGTTCCAGTCTCGATCAGCATCCGCCCCGGGTTTTCAATCTTTCAGTTCTCCCTGGCCCAGCATCCTGAGCAGCCTGTCGCCGCTCCATTCGCTCGAGCTTTGGGTTCCCTACTTATTTACAGAGCAACGTGTGTGCCTAAACAAGAGCTGGCTCACATCGTTGAGAAACCGAAGATCTTAAAAACTTAGGCTGTCCTTTTGCGGAAACTTCCTCAAGCAACATCGGAAAAGCGCGCAAATGTTTGCAGAACTGGTGACAACGTTGTGCGTTGGACCACTCTAGATCGCACGACACAACTGATCGCGCTCGTGTGTCAGGCGTTCTTTTATTCATTCGATTTCAAGGCTGCGTATAAGCCGAAGAGCGCGCCGAGCGCTGCCGCGGTCGTTACAACCATGCCGGCCACAACGCCCTGCCATTCAGTCCATTGTCCCATTTGGAATCCGAACACTAATCCTGCTATTCCGAGCGCCCCGAAGGCCGCGACAATTGAAGCAGTGAACGCGAATTCGATCGCTATGAACTTTCGATGTCCTTTTTGCATGATCTTATTCTCCTTGTCAGCGAGGGACCTGCGTTGCGCTCGGCACGACAGCGTCAACTGATTCCAGTGGCATTAGCGTGCAAAATCGCAACAAAGCAGTAGCGCCATCAACTGACTTGATAGCGAGTGCGAGATCAGATCGAACTTCACCGTTTCTGATGATCTGCATTGGACGTGCCACTCGAATCTTGTGTTTTTTGGACAATTAGTTGGGACCAACCCGCGCGCCGGGTTCTGTCGTTTTTGACAAACAACCCGTCAAACACGCGACCTTACTCGCATCGCTTAAGTATCCACGCCAGACTGGGTTTTTTTCCTCGCCACGTTCGAATTAATCCGCAGTCGCTGCGGCGTCAGACTACGCCTCAAACCCGGATTCGGTCGGATTCTCAGCTTAAGTCAGCTTCTAACGCTGCAAATGGATCAATTCCGACTTTTTCGGCGCCAAAGCACTACAGGTATGGCAGTTGCCGGAGGACGATGCCGAGGAGGTGAACTGTGTCCAAGAGAATTCCAGCCATCGACTTCATGTATTACGTCGCAACTCCCGAGTTTATGGGTCAATGGGACCGAGCCAAAGAAGGGGAGCTGGTTTGCCGGATGGAACGAGCGATTGGAGGCTTGCCGCGTTTTGCTTCAATACCACAAATGCTGACGCAGATGGACGAAGCCGGCGTTGAGAAAGTCTTCATTACTCAGTGCAAGATGTGGTCCTACCGTCGCAAGTGGATGTACATGGATACGCAGCTCGAGGATGTCCTGCAGTACACCGAAACTTATCCCGATCGTTTTGTAGGTCTCGCTGGTTACAACCCTTTCCAAATCAAAGAAAGTTTGAAAGAGATCGAAACGGCCGTCACGAGGTACGGATTCAAGGGTGTGTATGTCCATATTTATGGTTTCGATATCCCACTTAACGACGCAAAGATGTATCCGCTTTACGCCAAATGCGTCGAGCTCGATATACCTGTTTCGATGCAGGTCGGCCACGTATTGGAAGCTATGCCGAGCGATGGTGGCCGCCCTATGTATCTCGATCGGATCGCCTGTGACTTTCCTGACCTAAAGATGGTTGGAGCGCACACGGGTTGGCCCTGGGTCGATGAACTAATTTCTGTTTGCTACAAATGGGAGAACATTTGGTTCGGCGTCGACGCGTGGCTGCCCAAATACCTCTCTCCGCAAGTCATTCAATTCATCAATAGTCGCCTGGGTCAGGATCGCTGTCTGTGGGGAACAAACGGTCTGCCATGGAAGGAGAGCTTGCGACAGCTTTGCGATCTCGGACTGAAAGAGGAAGTGACGACGAAGATTCTCCGCACCAATGCAATCGACTTATTCAAGTTGAACGAGACATCGGCCGTCGCTCTTACTCCCAATGCTGGAATTGAAACCACTCAGGTTGCATCGACTATGTGACGTTCTTCGCCGCCCGTACTCGCTTGCTCAATTTATCTTTTGGGTACGGTGCGGCGGCCAGGGAGCGAAACAATCATGAGATCTCTAATCGACTTCAGCGACAAGTCAGTAATAGTGACGGGCGCCGCCCGCGGAATTGGCAGCGCCATTGCTCAGCTCTTCGCCGAAACTGGCGCAGATGTCGTCATCGCTGATCGACGTCTTGAAGAAGCCCGAAGCACTGCGCTCGATCTAAGCGAGATATATCATCGCCGGATCGTTGCGGTACAAACAGACGTTACGAAATACGAAGACGTCGAGAAACTAAGAGACGAGACACTGCGCTTGTTTGGCAAGATCGATGTGCTGGTTAACTGTGCCGGTTGGGATCGCTTGCTGCCATTTCTGAAGACAACGCCCGACCTCTGGCAAAAGATCCTCTCCATCAACTTTTTGGGCGTCGTTAATACATGTCACGTCGTTTTGCCGCACATGGCGGAACGCAAACAAGGCGCAATCGTCAATATCAGTTCCGATACCGGACGTGTCGGCTCATTTGGAGAAGCAATCTATGCCAGTTCGAAGGCGGCGATCATGGCGTTCTCCAAGACGATCGCGCGTGAACATGCGCGTGACAATATTCGCGTCAACGTCGTATCGCCAGGTCTTTGCGAAACACCTTTGATCGAAGAGATGCGTCATGACGAATTCACGGAAAAGATCCTGCGTTCGATCGTCAACTTTATTCCATTCAAGCGATTGGGAGAGCCGGAAGAAGTTGCGCCCATGGTCTTGTTTTTAGCTTCCGACTTGGCGGGCTATATCACAGGTCAAGTATTCAGCGTAAACGGTGGCTTAAACATGGTCGGTTAGGATCAATTGATGTCTACCGAAGAACTCAAATGCGAAGATCTGATTTACGACTTAACCTTTCCTACAGTCAATAGGTGGAAGACCGAGCATCCTTCAAGGAAAGCTGTCGGTTATTTTCCAGTCTATGCTCCGGTTGAGATCATTCACGCCTGCGGGATGTTACCTGTTGGTCTCAACGGCGCAGGCGACCGACTCGATATTCAGTATGCCGATGCGCGATTTGGCTCTTTCATCTGTTCAATTGTTAAGACGACGCTCGAGATGGGGCTGACTGAACATCTCGCGCCTTTTGATGGGTTGCTCTTCTCTTCCATTTGCGATTCCGCCAGAAATCTGTGCTTTGTGATGAAGCGGAATTTCCCGGATACGTTAATAGAGTTTCTGCACCTGCCTCATAACCCGACTACCGACGCGAGCACGGTTTTTCTTATCAGCGAATACAAACGACTACAGAAGAGTCTTGAGCAGTTAGGCGGAGGTAAACTTACCGATCAAGCGTTAGCCGAGTCGATAAAGATCTATAACGAGAACCGTCGCCTTACGCGCGAGCTTTACGACTACCGCGCACAGAACCCACACCTGATTCGAACCAGTGAATTATATGCTTTGGTTCGCGCCGGTAACTTTCTGCCAGTTGTCGAACACAGTGCGTTGATGCAGCAGACGCTTAATCAACTGCCGTCCCGAAAGGGCAAGCAACGTGACTCCATTCGCATTGTTATAGAGGGATCGTTTTGCGAGCAGCCGCCTCTTGATTTGATCAAGATACTTGAAGAAGCCGGCTGTTACATCGTGGACGATGATTTTGTGCTTGGTCCTCGTTGGTTTGAAGAAGATGTTCCGCTCAATGGGGATCCGTTCCGAGCCCTCGCAGAGAGTTACGCGAACCGCTCAGTCTACTCTTCAGTACGTCACGACGTTCGAAAGCCTCGACACAAGCTCCTCGTCAAGAAGACTCGCGCTCGCAGGGCAGATGGGGTGCTGTTGTTAGTCGCCAAATTCTGCGAACCAGCCTATTTCGATTATGTGCTCTATAAACAGGAACTGGAACGAGAAGGCATTCCGCATCTGCTAATGGAGTTTGAGGAGAAGATGTTCACGTTCGAGCGCCTGCGAACTGAAATCGAGACCTTTGTCGAGTCTCTGTTATTTGCTTGAACTAATCTTATGCAAACCAACCAAGAGTACCGAGGTCAACTACACCATCGACAAAAGGAACTGATGGTGCAGTGGTATGACCGACTTAACCAGGCAGCCACCAACATAAGTCCGCCCACGGTTGCCATGATGATCTCAGGCAATTGTGTCGAACTACTGGAAGGCTTTGGTGCGGTGCCAATCTATCCCGAAATCAACGCGCTGCAACTCGCGATTCGACACCAGTCGCTCGAGCCTATTCTGGTTGCCGAGGAACTAGGGTACGCAGCCGACAACTGCGCGTACGTCAAAGCCGACATCGGAGCGTACATAAAGGGCATCACTCCAACGGGCGGGAAAATGCCGAAGCCGACACTGATCCTCTGCAATTTTGTTGGCTGCAATACATATTTGAAATGGTTCGAACACGTCGCTGAATTCACCAAGGCTCCCCTTTATACGTTGGACGTCCCGTTCATGCGCTACGAGGAACCAACGGCTTCAGACATACAGTACGTTGTGCAACAGCTTAAAGAGGTTGTGAAGCTACTTGAGACGTTAACTGGGCGAAAGTTTGACTATGACCGTTTTAAAGAAGCCGTACGCTTTTCCAGTCGCGTCGAAAAACTCTGGTCCCGAATAAAGCATCTCGCCAAGCACGTTCCTTCACCCTTCGACGCTTATTTCGACGCCATTACTTTGATGGGGCCGCTTTACGTTTATCGCGCCAAGTCAGACGGTGTGCAGTTCTTCAGAATCGCGTTGAAAGAACTCCAGGAACGACTCTTGAATGACGGCGAGTTGAGTGAGCACGAGAAGTTTAGAGTAGTTATCGAAGGACCTCCTCCGTATCCGCATTTTCGTACCTTCCGCGACATGTTCGCGAAATGGAACGCGTGCGCCGTAGCTTCAACCTATTCAACTGTTGGCGGCCTTTGGGAATTTGGTGATCGACACGATCCGGAAAGACCGTTTGAGTCGGTTGCGCTGCATATGCTTTCACAGAATGTTACCAACCGAAACTACCTGCAACGTTACGATCAAATTAGACGATATGTAGAAGAGTGGGGCGCAGATGGTCTAATCATCCATTTTGTGAAGAGCTGCCGTCTCTTTTCAGCCGGCCAGGGCGACATGCGTGACTATTTCACGAGACAGCTGGGAATTCCAACGCTGTATATCGAATCAGATCTCGAAGACCCCAGATATTTCTCAGAGGCCCAGCTGAGGAATCGCATCGATGCATACTTCGAAGCATTGGAACACCAAAAGATCAGAACGGTTTAAGAGCGGGCATCAGGAGAAAGACGATGAGATTCGCAGCCGGTGTTGACGTTGGTTCTACACAGACCAAAGCGGTCATCATGGAAGAACAAGCGGGCCTCGTCGCTCGTGTGCTCGTTGACACCGGTGCAAATGTAACGAAGGCCGCCGAGCACGCTTTTCACGCAGCGTGCACCAAAGCGCATATTGATCCTCGCGATGTGGGCTATGTGGTTGGCACGGGCTACGGTAGGTACAAGATCACCTTCGGTAACGCCCAGATGACCGAGATCACCTGTCACGCACGCGGAGCGAGTCACGTGTTTCCCTCGACGCGCACGGTTATCGATATGGGTGGTCAGGATGCTAAGGCGATCAGCATCGACGATGGCGGGCAGGTACTTGACTTCGTCATGAACGACAAGTGCGCCGCCGGCACGGGTCGATTTCTGGCAAACGCCGCTGAAGTTATGGGTATCGGACTCGACGAAGTTGGCCCACTTTCGTTGGAGGGAACACGACCGGTCAAGCTCACCACGGTTTGTACGGTATTCGTTGAGTCAGACATTCTGTCGTATCTCTCGATGGGCAGAAAACCATCTGACATCTTGCGCGGCGTGCATCTTGCAATTGCTAAACGAACAGTGTCGCTCGCACGCCGACTGGATCTCCGACCCGACATTACAATGACTGGCGGGGTGGCGCGGAATTCCGGCATGGTCCAAGCGCTTGAGGAAGTACTGCAGACTAAGTTGCAGGTCAGTCCGGATGCGCATTTTATGGGTGCCATTGGCGCTGCATTGTTTGCTGTGGAAAGAGGCGAGGACAGCTTTGAAACTTCCGTTTGGAGGCAAACATGCAATTCGTAGCGGGCATCGATAGCGGATCTGGATTCACGAAATCGATCATAGTCGCTGATTCCAGCACTACGCCCGTTGTAGTCGGTCTTGGAATCGCGCGTACCGGCGTTAACATGGAAGAGTCAGCAAGACGTGCGCTGGACGATGCAACCACCGCGGCAGGGTTGCGGGCTAAGGATATCAACTACATCGCCTCTACCGGGTTTGGTCGGTACAGCATTGGCTTTCGCGACATTCAGATTACTGAAATCACGAGTGGGTCACGCGGCGCTTATCACTTACTGCCGCAAACAGATCTTGTACTCGATATTGGCAGTCAGTCGACGCGTGCAATAAGTCTCAAGAACGATGGAAAAGTTCGCTCGTTCAAAACCAACGATAAATGCGCCGCCGGGTCAGGTAGTTTTATTCAGCGGGCCGCTAAATATCTCGAAGTGCCAATCGAAGATGTTGGCGATATGGCGTTACGCGCATCGAATCCGCAACCAATCAGTAGTGTCTGCGCGGTCCTGGCAGAGAGTGAGATCATCAATCTCGTCAGTACTGGACTCAGTGTTGAAGATATCCTCAGGGGTATCTACGACTCGCTCGCAGATCGCGCGAGCCTGTTACTGAAACGAGCCGGCATGGGCCAGAGATTGGTTTTCATTGGCGGGGTTGCGAAACAAAGCGGAATGGTTAAGGCCCTTGAGGATCGGTTGAAACTTCAAGTTATCGTGCCGCCCAACTGCGAATATGTTTGTGCGCTGGGTGCAGCGTTGCTGGGGCTGAGACGTTTGCAGTCGTCAAACACAGTCGGTCGCACCGGCGCGAAGGTCAGAGAGCGGTCCGCGAATCACCTTCGAGAAAGCCAAACGATGGAGTTCATTTGATACGAGCTGACTAGGAGTGCGTCGCCAACCAATATTTTTCGTGAATCCATTTGGCCCAACTCCAGAAACGACCCTGCTTGACGACCGATCGTTTTTCGTCCCATAGACCCTTGCGAAGATAGATGCTCTCGTCGCCACCCTCATCGATCACCATCATCATCTCGTGGTCGTAAAGAACATTCGGGTCTTTCTCCTGAAGCTCAAGTGCTAAATTAGCAGCCGCAACTTCAGCTTGATGCACAGCCATGTGTCCCAGCTTTGGTCCGACAAAGTCGACGCAGTCGCCAACCGCGTAAACATTCTGAATCCCCTGCACCCGCATCGTGCGATCGACTGTGATGTAACCCTCCTCACCAGTGATTCCTAACCCCATGACTGCGCCTGGCCCTCGGAATGGTGGAATGAGCATTAATAGTTGATAGTCAAGACAGTGGCCGTTTGGTGTCATCACTAATGTAGGCAGCACACGGTCTATCGGAAAATCCGACAGCGACTCAATAGAGTGTTCCTCAAGAGCATCTCGTAACGCGCGCGCCATATCCAAATCGCTAAAAGCTAGATTCGGAGGATCAGGATTGACGATGGTGATGCGTGCCGCGTCGCGTTGTCCCTTTTGTTTTAAGAGTCGTGAGAACGCGAATGCGGTTTCAAAAACGGGGACTGGCAAACGCGCACCGGGACATTGCCCGACGACGATCCGGCCTCCCTTAAAACTCTTCACTTGTTCACCAAACTTCAATGCTGATGGCACGTCGAGAATATGGCCAGCATGTTCAAAGAAACCCGTGACACGTTCTGTCGCAAGTCTGCGTCCGAGGGCAAGGATCAGATAATCGTAAGAAAGCTTGCCTTCCAATTCTCCCTGCGAGACGGTAACGGTCCGCGCCTCAGGATTCAGACGTGCGACATCGCCCTGAACAAACCTGACGCGATGACTTAGCATAGTCTCACGCAAATCAATCGAGATGTCGTCAGGTTCGCATTTGCCAAAGGCCAGTCGGACCAGGTCGGGATAGAACACGAAGTTTCGATTGCGCGAAACCAATGTAATATCGTGCTCGGCACGAATTTGTTTTACGAGAGCTTCCGCAGCAACGACGCCGCCAAACCCTCCTCCTGCGATAAGAATCCTTGCCATGATTGATCACACCTCCGTCACAGCAACTTTTCACGAGCAACACGTGATTTGTCCCAGGGATCTTTAAAATAGATGTCTAGCTCATCATGTTGCGGATGCAGGGTGATCATCCGCCGAACGCTCGATAGATTGCTCGATTCAAAACTCGCAAGGCTACCGGTGAACACGATCCGTCCTTTCTCAAGTACGATGATTGTTGTATCAGGTAGCTCTTCAGCTGACGCTTCTACTACCACGATCCCCTTGTCTCTAGCTCGCGCGGCGTAGCCTGCCAGGTAGGAGATTTCCATCGGCTTCTTGGTGACGTAGATCGATGAAATGTGATTAATATCGCGAGCCCTTATGACCAAGTCAATCACCTGGAGCGCGACGATAGGATCCAAACTCATCGTCGGTTCATCAAACAGCATGATCGACGGCCAGCCGACAAGTGCACGCGCGATCTCAAGACGACGCTTCATCCCGCCCGATAGTTCTTCCGGTAGCTTTTCTTGTTCTCCGTCTAACCCAACAAACCGCAGCACTTCATTGACTGCTTTGTCGATATCTTCTTCCGACCAACCATGTTCGGCGAGTCTGAACGCAACGTTGTCGTAAACAGACAAGCCCGTGAATAACGAATCTTCCTGAAACACCATTCCCATCAGGCCACCGCGGATGGCCAACAGATCCGACTCGCCAAGAGAGCTGATGTCCCTGCCATTGATAAATATCTGCCCGGCGTCTGGTTTCTCTAGACCCATCGCCAAACGCAGAAGGACGGACTTTCCCGATCCTGACTCGCCCGTCAGAATCAGCATTCCTCCCGAACGTAACTTGAAACTGACATCACTGAGCACCGGTTGAGCGCCAAACGATATCGACACGTTCCGAAACTCAACTGCGTAAGATTCGTGCGATGGCTTAGTGACTGTCATTTTTTGGGCTCCGTTCCTGCTGATTGCCGCACTACTTCCACCGAACAATGCGCTCGGGCCGCGACTGCCGCGGAGACACTCCCAAGAACGAATCGTTCGAATCGATTACTAAATCCCGTGGAACCGACAAAGATGCAGTCGGCTCCCCACTCCTCCGCGACTCTGGGTAATTCATGCTTTGGATCGCCTTCGCGCAACATGTCGGTGACGCTGATCTCTGCCTTCCGTAAAATCTCGCCGCACTCTTTAGCAATATCACCAGCCCAGGCTTTCTCTTCGAGCCGATCTTCTTCGATCGTTTTCGCCAGCGGCGGAACCAGGTGGCCCACGTAATCCGGAACCAAAGGATCATCGACCACAACTAACATCACTTCACTATCGGCCGGCCACACGCGATTGGCCACCGCGTTTACAGCGGCCCTGCTGCCAGGAGATCCGTCAACGCCGATAACTACGCGCACTGGACTACCCGGTTCTTCGATACGTCCTCGCGCTATGCGGACGGAACATCGTGCCTCATTCAGAACTCTTTGCGAAATACTGCCCAGTACAAATCTTCCGAGCGCGGTTCGTCCGTGAGAGCCCACAACAATCAAATCAGGCCGCCATGAATCTGCTCTGAAGATCAGTTCCCAGGCGGCGGAGCCACAACTTGAGTCTGCGGAGACCTCCCAGTCCGGAAACATGGCCCTAACACGATCACGCGCACGTTCAGCAGACACCAATGCTTCTTTCGCAGCCTTGCAACCCTTCGAGTACACCCGTCGAAGGTCGGAAGGCACTCTCACCTGTCTCGCCTGCTCAACGATTTCGTAGCTCGAAGGCGGCGGAGGTGGGAGCCAGACTTCGGCAACCGAAATGATTTGCACCTCTGCTGATCGAGGTAGTCCTGCTCTTCCGAGGTCGTCTAATGCCGCATCTGCGCAAAGCGAACCGTCGTAGCCTATGAGAATCTTCATGCGTTCGGTCATACTCGCTCCTTTTAAACGCTCACACGGGGACTCAACGGTTGTTAAATTGCTTCAGTCCTAAGCCGGAATCGCGCAATAGCTGTACCGAGAGGCAATTCAGTGATTTCCTCATTTAGGATCAAAACTGCGACTTAATGGTTGAGCACTCTTCCCCAATGTTGGGTAGGTTTTCGCAGCTCGAAAATACTGCTTTGCGAATTGAAGCCATTGATAATTATTGGAATATCCCGGTTGCCGAGCTATTAGTCGGTTTGGGCAGTTCGGCGTCTGGCCTTACGGTTGCTGAAGCACGTAGACGCTTTCGACTCTTTGGCCCAAACAGACTGAAGCCGGATATAAGATTCAAATCGCTCCGACTGCTTGTTAGACAGTTTCAGAGTCCCTTAATTCTGATCCTGTTAGGAGCTGCCGCGCTGTCATTCTTCCTCCGTGAACCAATCGATGCACTGATAGTGATCAGTATTGTTCTGCTCAGCAGCGTCCTTGGTTTCTGGCAAGAAAAGCGAGCCGCTGATGCCGTCAATAACCTGATCGCGATCGTTCAACTCAGAGTGGCGGTACTGCGGGATGGATTGGAACAGGAGATCCCGGCGGAGGAGATCGTTAAAGGCGACGTCTGTGTGCTGAATGCCGGCGATATCATTCCGGGCGATGCAACAATTCTCACGGCAAAGGATCTGTTCGTAGACGAAGCCATTCTTACCGGCGAAAGTTATCCTGCGGAAAAGCAGGTCGGTGAACTTTCAAAAGATACTCCACTGATGAAACGTACCAATGTGCTATTCATGGGAACGCACGTCATCAGCGGTAGCGCTCACGCGTTAGTGATAGCAACAGGCGCGGAGTCGGAATTCGGCAAAATATCTGAACGGCTGCGCAGGAAGTCGCCTGAGACGGAATTTGAGCATGGCGTTCGCCGATTTGGATATTTACTGACGGAGGTGACGCTAATACTGGTGCTTGTCATCTTCGGTGTCACGGTATACCTACATCGACCACTGATTGACTCTTTTCTGTTCGCACTCGCGATCGCCGTAGGCATTATTCCGGAACTGCTTCCGGCCATTATCAGCATCAACCTTGCTGTTGGGGCCGTTCACATGGCGCGACGCAAGGTGATCGTCAAACAGCTTGCGTCGATTGAAAACCTCGGCAGCATGAACCTCTTGTGTGTTGATAAGACTGGAACCCTTACAGAAGGAGCCGTCAAATTACAGACGGTGATTGATGCTGCAGAAGCCAAAAGTGAGAAGGGACTTCTCTATGCCTACTTGAATGCTTCCTTTGAGACGGGTTTTGTCAATCCTCTTGATCACGCTATCCGCACCGCCACTCAGTTAGACATTACCGATTATGAGAAGCTCGACGAAATCCCCTACGATTTCTTACGCAAGCGATTGAGTATTCTGGTGGCCAAAGACGGCGAACGCGTCATGATCACCAAAGGCGCCGTTGGAAGTGTTCTCGACATTTGTTCTTCCGCTGAATTCAGGAGCGGGAGTCGCCCCATCGCTGAAGCCAGAGATCAGATAGAGCGACAATCTGAACGACTGGGCCATGAAGGATTGCGAACACTTGGTGTCGCTTACAAAAAACTTGATCGTATTGAAAGAATAACCAAAACCGACGAAACGGAGATGACCTTCCTCGCTCTGCTCGTTTTCAGTGACCCAACAAAAGTCGGCGTCGCCGAAGCGTTGAGCGAACTTCATAAACTCGGAATCAGCGTGAAGATCATCACTGGTGACAATGCGCATGTGGCAACCAGCGTCGCTCGGAGCGTCCTCGGTTATGAGCCTGCGGTGCTAAAGGCCAACGAACTGAAGCTATTAAGCAGTGATGCGCTGCGCTCTCGTGTGAACTCGATTGACGTATTTGCGGAGATTGAGCCAAACCAAAAAGAACGAATCGTCCTCGCGCTCAAGAAAGCAGGCAATCGCGTCGGATTTCTCGGGGATGGGATTAATGATGCGGCGGCGCTGCATGCCGCTGATGTTGGTATCTCGGTTAATACCGCCGTTGATGTAGCGAAAGAAGCGGCGTCGCTAGTGTTGCTGGAGAAGGATCTCGGCGTTTTGACGGCTGGCGTTTGTGAAGGCAGAAAAACCTTTGCGAACACGCTGAAATACATCTACATGACAACGAGCGCCAACTTCGGAAACATGTTTAGCATGGCTGGCGCGGCACTATTCCTTCCCTTTCTACCGCTGCTACCTAAGCAGATCCTACTCAATAATTTTCTGACCGATTTTCCCGCAATGGCTATCTCCACCGATACTGTTGATGCGGCAGCAGTCGAGAATCCACAACCGTGGGATGTTGGGTTCATTCGGAATTTCATGATCATTTTCGGTATTGTTAGCTCATTATTTGATTTCCTTACTTTCGCAGTACTGATCTTTCTCTTCAACGCCAACGCCGAACAATTCAGGACTGCATGGTTTGTTGAATCGGTCATGACAGAGGTAGTCATCATTGTAGTCATGAGAACTGCGAAGCCCTTCTACAAGAGCAGTCCCAGCAAACCACTGATGTGGGCAATGATTGGCGTCCTTATTTTCACACTCATCCTTCCGTATAGCCCATTGAACGCTTTACTGGGTCTAACCGCCCTCTCGAGCTCGTGGCTATTCGTTCTAGTGCTTATAACCTGTCTTTACGTTGCGGCTTCAGAGCTGGCCAAAAGACTGCTTTACAGTCGCGTCTTTTCGCACCCTCGCGCAGTCGACGGGTTAGCGTAGGTTGCTGTGTTTTGGTGATGAGTTACCGTCGGTTCTGTTTGTTTTTGTGTTTAGCTAAAGAAATCAGGGCCAAAGCACTCTCTTCTATTTGCATTGCTTCGCGCAGCGCCGCCGCAAGTCGGAGGATTGTCGTTGCTTCGTCGGTGGTTGAGTGATGAGCGGCCTCTTCAATTTCGGCAAGCTCCTCGAAGGTGAGGCCATTTCCGAATGTGCGACTATTTTCCACCCAAAGCCTGATTCTCTCACTCATTAGACGCCTCGGAGTATTGAATAGAGGGTTCAACTGAAGATTAAGATTCAGCCCATGGTCGGGATGACATGTGCCATTCTCGTTAGAAGTATGGATCCACCCGTAGATGGTCTTTCACGGCAACGACACCTGGGGCGTGGCTTACTGATCCGATAATGGCTCGCTTCTCCTGCCACGAATGGACGCGACCTGACAAATCGACTTGTCCGCCATTAACCTCAATCCGCAGTCCGTCCGCGTGCCGGGCAGCGCGTCGCTCGAGTGCGGATTCGATCTGTTGGCGCAAATCGATCGGATCAACCTGTCTCGGAGCAACCTTGATTCTATTTGTCACACCGACCACTCCCGCTAATCGCAAGGTGGCTCTACCTGCGTCTTCACGCTCGCGCCACAGGTCAACATCGCCTTCAAGTGTTACCCAACCATTTGATACGGTCGACGTGATGCGTTCATCAGGCACCAGCGCATCCCACTCTAAAGCATGTCTGACGGCACGCGCGATATCCTGGTCCGTTCTCACCAGATCGCCGCTCGGGGCAACGACGATTTCATTTGCCACGTCCAGAACCCCTGCGATTCGATGAGCCGCTTCCTGTGCAGCCTGTTTCTTAGCGTAGCTGGTGACGGTACCAGTTAGGGTGACGACGCCGTCATTTACCTGAACGCCAATTTCGGCCCAGCCGATGCGCGAATCCCATTTCAACTCGCGCGTAATTTGTGATTTTATTTCGTGGTCATTTTTTCCGTTCATGACTATTGCTCTCCTCAATGCACACGAATCCCTAGAGCCTGTGATCCTTCGCTCTTTAAGTCCTGTTCGATTCAGACGCCGGCGGCCTTCGCCTGAAGCGGTAATTGGTGTTCACAAATTGACTTGTAGGCTGTGACTACATCTGCGTAAGACACCGTCGGAGTCTTTTTGTCTTTTGCTTCTCCAGCTTTAAGGACAATATCGTTCATAGACAGAATGCCTTGCAGTAAACCCAGTTCATCAACTACAGGCAGCCGTCTAATACGATTCTCCTGCATCGTCTTCAGGGCAGTTCGAATATCGTCATCAGGGCGGCACGCAAAGACCTTCCGCGAAACAACGTCCTCGACTGCGATGTTTGCGAAGTTCCGGCCAGTCAGCACGCCGGCCATACAGATATCCCGATCCGTAATTAGGCCGACTACCTTTCCACCTTCAGCTACGACGGGGAGTATTCCGCAGTCGTGATGCCACATCATCGTCCCAGCATCCGCCAGAGAGCTGGTCAACGTGCAGGCTGCTGGACTCGTCGTCATTAGATCTTGAACTTTCATCGTTCCTCCTTTTGCCGAACGATTGCGGGCAACAAAGAAATTGTTATTTGGGCAAACGTGCTCGCAGTCTTAAGACGCAACGAACGTTCCTGTTGGGAGTACGTCAGATCTTTGGGATTTTTAAGGTTGGAATGTGAGGCGGCTCAAATCGATGCGTGAAAATTCACGATTCGAAGCGACTTATTTGGTGAAAGCGCGCACCACGACTTTGTTCGCGGAGGCGCATCGGAGCGGCAGACCGCAACCAATCAATTTCTCTGTTAAGTTACGGCTTTGCGATGGCTCTGCCTCGCCGTAACGTGCTTCATGCGACAAGTCTGGTCAAACACTACTTATTGCACGAATCTGAGTCACACCTGCTCGAGTCGGAATTATTTTGGTTCGTGTTGGTTCGTGTGACTTTGTGGATCGTCCTTGTTTTTCTGGACAAACGGAACAATCCACGAAGTCACACGAACCAAACACGAAACTCCTTTACCACGGAAATCGACTTTTGAGGCAAAGCTCCGTAGCGACATGCTTATCGCCACGCGAACGCTTCCTCCATCTCAGCAGCTCGCGGAAATAGAATGTTGTTTTCCAAATGTATGTGCTGATGCAGATCGGCTTCAAATTCCTGTAGCGCCGAATACAAGGTCTGATAGCTGATGCAGGCATCAGCAGGAATTGCGTAGTCAGTTGTCAAATTGCGCAGCTCACGCAGGATTTCTCCGGCCGTGTCGTGCTCCATCATCATCATCCGAATTGGATTGTTCACGGTTCCGAACGGAGTAAATGGCACCGGCCGCCTTTGCGTGTGTGCGCTCTCCAACTCGAGGATGTAGGGAAACAGAACCTGTTCCTCCTTGAACATATGCGGGTTGAGATCGCCGCACAGCGTTTGGAACATCGACTCGACTCGATGCAACTCCGGGTGGTTCTGCCCATGAACATCAACGACCTTTGTGAGTAGCGCCTGTAATCTGACCATTTCCGTTTTGGTAAAGACGTGATGTTTGCTGAGTATGTGGTCAATTAGCTCTGCTAACGAAGCCGCTTGAAAATCAGTCTCGACAGGTGGGCCTGAGGTTGCAATACCATCTTGGGCCAACATCTTTTCTAAATCGCTTACTGCGACTCCTGCATTGGCGCACGCCTCAACTAAAGGCGTATTGCCGCCACAGCAATAATCAATCTTCAGACGCTCGAAAATCCTTGTCGATTGCGGCATTTGGACCGCTACTTCTCTGACGGTTGTGTTCGAATCCAAGTTCATGTTTTTCCTCCAGATCATTTTCCAGCACTCTTATGCCCGGATCATTATCAACAGCATCTTAAAATCGGTTGTGGCCCTAAGTGCGTGGGCGCGATTCGCCGGCAACGTAATAATCTCACCTGAACGCACGCGAAACGTTTCCAAGGTCGAGTCGCTCTTGACCGTGCCTTCATGAGGGACGTCTGCGGGAGCGATACCAATCTCAGCTTCTCCTTCGATGACATTTACCAGAGCGTCGAACGGCGCAGTGTGCTCGCTGAGGCCCTCACCATTGCTGAAAGCAAATAGCGTCACTGTGCCGCCATTATTCTTAAGGAGCACACGACTCACGATTGACTCAGGTTGATACTGCAGTAAGTCGCGCAGTTGCTTAACGGTTTCATTCTGTTTATTGCTCATATCGACTGCCACACAATTATTCTTCATTCTTTGATCACGGTGATGGCAACGGCGCCAAGGTTTTTCTGATTGCGACGGAATACTGATCGCATTTCCAGCACTCGCGCGCGCGCCTCCGAGTCGCGCAGAAGGTTCGCAACAAAACGCACCGCGCCGAAAACACCCTCATCCCGAACGATTCTGGCGGGTTCGAGCAAACTCATCGAAGCCTTATCGATCGATTGAATTTTGAATCCTTCAGATTTGAGCAGTGAGCACCATTCGGTAATTGTGAGTGGCCTGACGCCATGATGTACGACACCAGTCAGGTCGCGCTCCGTTTGACTTCTCGATTCATCGTTCATGCCCTCCGCGAGCAAACACATTTCATGAATACCATACCGGCCGTTTTTCTTTAAGAGCCTATACGCCTCGCGAATGATCTGCCGTTTCGTTTCCGCCGGCTGCATCGTTAGCATGGCTTCACCATATACGACACTAGCAGATCCCGAAGGCAGTCCCGTGTCTGCCGCACTCGCAACTATGCAACTCTGACAGTCGCCTTTGAGGTAAGACCGCACTATTTTCGCGGCGGCCTCATCTCGTTCGACTGCCGTGTAAGACAGAGGTGTAGAGCGAAGCGTTAGCTGTGCGGTAATGCCCATGCCGGGCGCAAATTCGACTACGTCGTCTTGGGATGTGATTCGCAGTGCTTGCAATAGGCGGCGTGTCAGTTCCAGTCCACCGGGACGCAGCACACGCTTGCCGAGCCGCGCCAGCACCCAATGACCCGGCATTTTCGTGGTGTTCAATCCTTCGCCCGGCGTCGCCATCACTTTGTTGTTTCCCAAGAACGCACGTGTGTCACGCTAAACTTAACAAAACCGGACTTCGCGAACGATGACTTAAGTCACGAAGCCTGCGAAGTTCCGTTTTTTCGTTCTTTCGTGTGAATTCGTGGACGATCCAAGAAATCACACGAAAGGACGCAAAGGCCTTGTCAAATCACAGGACATCAAGACCGGTAAACCTCGGGGGTGCAAACCCAAGAAGAACTAATTCTGGTCGGCAAAGGAGGAGAGGGCGTCTAGATCGGGAATTGTAAGCTTGCGATCGTCCATGACAATCAATCCATCATGCTGTAAGCGCGAGAAGGCGCGGGAGATAACCTCACGCACAGAGCCGACGCGAGCGGCAATCTGCTGATTTGTCTGGGTGAGAGTAAGGCAAACTCCGTCGCCTGTGGTGCGACCATGACGCCGTGCTTCAGACACGAGAAATCGGGCGACTCTTTGTCCGACCTCTTTGAGCGACAACGCCTCAACCAGCTCGGCGCAACGACGCAAACGTGAAGCGAGAACCTTAACAGCAGCCAGAGAAATCTCGGGATGCTCGAGGCATAGCTGCCGCACGTCTCGTTTGTCGAGAAACAGGGTATCGGTATCTTCCTCCGCCGCCACGGTCGAAGGATACGCGCCATCGTCGAACACCGGCACTTCGGCAACAGTCGCGCCCGCCCGTTCAACATGAATTACTTGTTCTCTACCGTCTACGCTTTCGCGGAACGCTCGCACGGAGCCATTCACGATGACGAAGAGACCGTGCGCTTCGTCGCCGGCGAGAAACAACAGTTCATCTTTCCGATAGTGGCGCGGCACCGCGTGCTCGGCAAGCAAACTCAAGGTTGTGTCGTCTAATTCTCGAAACAGAGGGGTACGCCTAAGCGCCGCTATCTTGTCAAAAGTCATGGACACCATGAT
The DNA here is from genome assembly GCA_035457565.1 of Pyrinomonadaceae bacterium. Taxonomy (GTDB): domain Bacteria; phylum Acidobacteriota; class Blastocatellia; order Pyrinomonadales; family Pyrinomonadaceae; genus PSRF01. The sequence goes on from DATIBJ010000002.1 coordinate 23,475, forward strand.
TGCTGCATTGGGCCCAGTATTTCAAGCCGGTGACTCCCAACGAGACTCAACTACAGAACGGGAGCGAAGCGACCGATTTCAACGTGCATTGTAGGCTATTTAGTTGGAATCGGTCGCTTCGCTCCCGTTCTGTAGTTGAGTCGATCTCTCGGAGCTCGGCACTTTATTCCAACAACGTGACTCTAGTCATAGATCCACAAATTGCCTGGTGATAGGCTGCCCACAATGATGTCGCAAGTGACAAGGTTTCGAGCGGTAGCGTTGCCGCCCGAACATGGTGGATGGGCGCTGATAATCGAACCTATCGTGCTGGGATTGTTGGTAGCACCATCGATGGTTGGATTGTTTATCTCGCTGGCGGCTCTTGCGTGTTTTCTCGCACGTCATCCGATAAAAGTGGCGATTGGCGACCGTCGCAGGAAACGTCTTCTCCAGCGGACATCGTTGGCAGACAGATTTGCGCTGTTGTACGTGACTCTGGCCGTCGTGTTCTTTTCGACGGCCGTTGGCATCACCGCGGATCGAGGATTCCTTTTGCCACTCGTCATTGCTCTGCCATTAATCGTGATTCAATTATTGTATGACGTTCGCGGACAGAGCCGAAAAGCAATTCCTGAAATCCTGGGCGCGCTCGCTGTGGGATCGATTTCTACGGCTATCGCCTTAGCTGCTGGATGGTCGAAGGCGACAGCTTATGCGCTTTGGATAATCATTGCCTGTCGTCACGTTCCAACGATCCTGTATCTGCGAGTGCTGCTAAATCGAAGACGCGAGAAGCAACGACCGATGGTCAATGGAACAGTCGTAGTCGTTCAGGTGTTAGCTCTGATAGCTATCATTGTTCTCTTGTTCTTCAAGATCGCGCCAGCGTCTGCGATTCTTGTGTTTGCAATCTTATTCATCCGCGCAGTCGTCGGACTCTTCAATCATCGCGCGCCGACGCCGAAGCAGCTTGGCATTTCGGAAATTATCTTCGGTGCGTTCGCCGTCTTGATGGTATACGCGGGCTATCTGCTCGGATGGTGATTAGTCGATGCGGAGAAGTTCTCACCCCCAGAGACTCTTTACGTAAATTTGCCCAATCGCTGAAGACCAGCTGCGCATCTTTCCTCAGTCTATACAACCGCGAATCCTGCAACACGACAACAGGCAGTCAAACGTCTAACTACGCGTTACACCGTGACATAAGTCACTGTTCGATTCACTTGTCTTCACTAAACTAACAAGCTCTAAAGTGTCATCTCGCTGAGCAGATCAATGGAGCGAATGTTGCTAACGGATGGCTACAGAACCCCTCCTTTGGGCGGATGAGTGTGACCCAGTACAAGACCCTCATTCCCGATATTGAGTTTTGGCAAGGCATGATCCCGTGCCAGGCCGCCTGTCCCGTACATACCGATGCTGGCCGCTACGTTCAATTAATAGCTGAAGGCAAGTACAAAGAATCCTATCTCGTTGCTCGCTCGCCTAATCCATTCGCTTCGGTGTGCGGTCGCATCTGCGCAGCACCCTGCGAGACATTATGCCGTCGTGGCCGAATTGATGCGCCGATCACGATTCGCGCGCTAAAGCGCTTTGTGACCGAGAAGTATGGCGTTGAATCAATGGAGCCCGACACGCAGGATGAATTGCGCGTCGGTGGTGGCGACGTCGGCAACAAGCAACGTTGGCACCTGCCGGTGTTGCAAGAGAGTCGCGCCAACGTGGCGCGTGGTCAGAAAGTAGCAGTCATCGGTGCTGGCCCAGCCGGTATTTCTGCCGCGCACGATCTCGCCCTAATGGGTTATCGAGTGACGGTGTTTGAAGCGAGCAATCGCGCCGGCGGCATGATGTATCACGGCATTCCAGAGTTTCGGCTCGCTCGCGCCGTTATCGAAAAAGAAATTCAGAAGACGGTTGATCTCGGTGTTCAGATCAAACTGAACGCGCCGCTAAATGAGAACTATGGCATTCAGGAATTAAGGCGCGAAGGCTTCGAGGCAATCTTCATGAGCGTCGGCGTGCAGAAGGGCCGCGACATGAAAATCGAAGGTAGCGATCTCGATGGTGTCATCAGGGCGATCGATTACCTGCTCAATATCAACAACGGCTATCGCGTGAGCCTGGGACGGAGAGTGCTGGTGATCGGCGGTGGCTTTGTGGCGTTCGATGCCGCGCGCCTGGCGCTCCGCGCCGCGATGCGTGAGACCGAAGAAGAGACGGGTCACGATGTGAAGACGGCGTTAGATGCGGCGCGCGCTGCAATTCGCGCGGGTGCAGTCGAGGTTTACATGGCAAGCCTCGAATCGTTTGAAGAGATGCCCGTCATGCGCACCACTCAAGGTCGCGAGGAGTTTGAAGAATCACGGCGAGAAGGAGTTAGGTTCCTACCGCAGCGCGGAGCCAAACGCTTCATCGGCGAAAACGGCAAACTCAAAGCCGTCGAGTTCATGGGAGTGAAACGCACCTATGACGATGACGGTCGCTTCAATCCGGTTTATGACTCGGAGCTTAGCGAAACTTTTGAAGCAGATTCCATCATCCTAGCGATCGGGCAACAGGCGGATCTTTCGTTTCTCAAACCGGATGATCGCGTTGAGCTGACACCACAGGGAACGATCAAGGTCAATCCCGAAACGCTCGCCACGTCCGCCCCCGGTTTGTTCGCTGGTGGCGACGTCGCGTTCGGTCCACGGAATTTGATCGAAGCAGTCGCGAATGGAAAACGTGCGGCTTTGTCGATCGATGATTATCTCCGTGGCGTGAAGACTGACCTCGTTGTAAATCTGCGCATTGAGGAGCTCCCAACCCGTTCATACCAACGACCGGAAGATTATGAAAAATGCGAGCGGAAAGCTCCGCCGACGGTCTCACTCGATCGGCGCACGGGAATCTCAGAAGTCGAAACGGGATTCACCGAAGAAGAGGCGAAACGACAAGCGGAACGTTGTCTCTACTGCCATATCCAAACAATCTACGACGCTGAGAAGTGTGTGCTCTGCAATCGTTGCGTCGACATCTGTCCAGAATACTGCTTGAAGTTAGTGCCGGTCGAAGAACTCGACCTGGATCAAGAACTAAAGGATCAAATCATCGCGAACGAAGGGATCTCGCTGAGTGGGCCGCTGTCAGCGATGTTGAAAGACGATGAGAAGTGCATTCGCTGCGGCTTGTGCGCGATTCGTTGTCCCACTGACGCGATGACCATGGAGGTTTTCTATTATGAGGAGCAAGAGGTCAGGGTTGGCTGATGCCCCGACACCAGAGCGCAAGCCGGAATCACCCGACGAATCCATCAAGGCAGGCAAGACCAATCTCACCCGCCGGAAATTAATATCGCGCATTGGTCTTGGTGCCACGATTTTGGGAATCAGCGGTCAGGCGTACGCGTTTCTCCGATCGCTGGTCCCAAATGTCCTCTACGAAAACCCGCAGCGCTTCAAAGTTGGCACAATCGATCAATTCGGTGAAGGCGCAAAGTTCATCGACGACAAGCGCGTCTTCATCTTCCGCGAGAAGAATACATTTCATTGCATCTCGGCAACCTGCACGCACCTTGGCTGCACAGTGAAGATGAACCGGCTGAATCAATCGAAGACGGTCAGCGTTCGTGGGCGGCAGATCAATGAACAAGTTGAGTTCGCGTGCCCGTGTCACGGTTCTAAGTACTACGGCGACGGCACAAACTACTCCGGTCCCGCACCAAAGCCATTAGCTCATTACAAACTGGAGGTCTCGCCGGATGACGGACAACTCATCGTCGATACGTCACAGACTGTGCCACAGGATTTCCGATTGACAGTGTAGAGCAGCCATGGAGTTCGCATGAAACTGAAACCAAACATTCGCACGACGCGCGTGGTTCTACTTCTATTTTTTAGTCTCGCGTTTGGGCCGAGTCTGTTCGCGCACTGCGACACTATGGATGGACCAGTTGTAAAGGCAGCGCAAGAAGCCATACGCACGGGAAATGTAAATGTCATCCTTATCTGGGTACAGAAGAAAGACGAATCGGAAGTTAGGGAGAAATTACGCCAAACGCTGGTTGTTCGCAAACTCAATGAGCAAGCTCGAGAACTTGCCGACAACTACTTCTTCGAGACCGTGGTTCGACTGCATCGTGCGGGCGAAGGTGAACCTTACACGGGCCTCAAACCGCTCGGCACTGATCTTGGCCCAGTCATTCCCGTCGCCGATAAGTCGTTCACTACACGTTCAGCAGACCAACTTTTGAAACTGTTTCCAGCAACCGCTCGCGCAAACATCGAGGCTCGATTCCAGGATGCAGTCCGACGCCAGCGGTTCAACATCAACGACGTTGAGGCGGGACGGGAGTACGTAAAAGCCTACATCTCTTTCATGCACTTCATTGAAGAGTTGTACGAACACAAAGCAGAAGGATGAGGGCAACAGTCAGTTAGCGAGGAACAAACGCAATGGCTACTAAACGCTCAACCTGGTCAAAGCTGCCGGATCCCAAGCGGACCTGGAACAAGATTAGATGGACGTGGCAACCCGAGAGCCACCGTGAAGCAGGCGACTCAGTCGTCAAAAACTTTCTGCTGCACTGGTTCCCTTCCAAGGTAACTCGTCAGAGTCTTTCATGGAACTACTCGTTCTGGCTGGGAACGATCTCAGCCGTGCTGTTTTTCATCCTGGTCGTCACTGGCATTCCGTTGATGTTTCTGTACGTCCCATCAGTTGAGCGTGCGTATCTTTCGGTGAAGGATTTGGAATTTACAATTTCGTTCGGTTGGTTTCTGCGTGGACTACATCGTATTTCAGCACACTTGATGGTTGCGGTTGTGTTTCTGCACATGGTGAGAGTCTTCCTCACTGGTGCGTACAAGAATGGCACGGCAGTAAACCAGAATCGGCCCCTCAACTGGATCATCGGCATCGTCTTACTGCTGTTCACGCTCCTGCTTTCATTTACCGGATACCTCCTGCCGTGGGATCAACTTGCATATTGGGCCATCACCGTGGGCACCAACATCGCTTCCTCAGCTCCAGTTGTAGGCGACAAGCTGCGATTCCTCCTGCTCGGCGGACACACGATTGATCAGGGCACTCTCATTCGCTTCTACGTGCTGCATTGCTTCTTCCTCCCACTCGGCGTGTTGCTGTTGTTCTCGTATCACATGTGGCGCGTGAGAAAAGACGGCGGTCTTGCGTGTGTCGATCAACTTTCGCTTGAACAGAAGAAGCAAAACGCCACTCCGATCCAGAGCAAAACGTATTCGCTGCTTGGAATCACCAGCGGCAGAACGGTTCATGTCGAAACGTCAATCGTCGATGCCGATAGGCATACCGTCATGTCGTCGCCAAACCTGACCAGACGACTCATCATGGTAACCCTTGGAACGATGGCGGTCGCGGCGCTGTTGACCATTCTCTTCCACGCTCCGCTTGAGGAAGCGGCGAATCCGAATGTGACACCGAATCCCGCGAAGGCGCCCTGGTACTTCCTTTGGTTACAGGAACTCGTCACCGACACAACCTTCACAATCGGAGGCATCACTATCAACGGCGCGCTCATTGGCGGAATCATCGTGCCGGGAGTTCTGGTATTGGCCGCGCTCCTCTGGCCTTATATCGACAAATCTCCGGTTCGCGCAGTTGGGGTTTGGCTTGCGACGGAACGGCGGAAGCAGAACATCATCTTTCTGATCATTGTCGCCCTGATTCTGATCTTCACGGTGATCGGAACGTTTCTGCGCGGACCGTTTTGGGATTGGTATTGGCCGTGGCAAAGCTGGCCGACGATGCCGCGAAAACTCTAAGGGAGGCGTAGCGTGATTTTCAGGAAACGTTCGAGAGAGAAAGACGCAGCAGTAACAACTCCGACGCCGCCCGGCCATGAGAATGCGGTTAAGCGCTCCGCATGGCGCAACGTCTTCAGCCGTGACTCACTCTTGCTCTATTCGTTCGGTGGTGTCGTCTTACTGATTACCGCGCTCGTCTTCTGGGCTTACTACACGCCCGAATGGAGCGACTATCAGGATCAGTTTCAAGCGCTGGTGGCTAAGAAGTATGGCGCGGATCGCGCTGCGCAAGCACCACGCGGTTTGCAGCAGATTTGGGTCAAGGAACTCAATCGCGTCGATCGTTGTATCACCTGCCATCAAGGGATCGAGTGGAAAGGTCTGGATAGCGCGCCTAATCCCTTCAAGTCGCACCCACAGGAAATTCTTAAGAAGCATCCACTGAACCAGTTCGGCTGCACGGCCTGTCATGGCGGCCAGGGTTACGCGACTGACATGGAATCAGCGCACGGCTTCACAGAACATTGGGAAGAGCCGCTGCTTGGTAAGCAGGTTAGCGATCTCTATCTCGTAAAAGATCGCAAGGCGATGATGCAGATGAACTGCAATTCATGTCATCGCTACGATCGACAGACCACCGGCGCAGACTACATCAATCAAGCAAAACAACTGCTCCAGGCGAAGAACTGTCGTGCGTGCCACACGATTAACGGACGCGGCGGCGTTATTGGGCCTGACCTCACTTTCGTCGGCGACAAGTCGCCGGAGCAATATGACTATTCACGCATGCTTGGTGTGAAGACGGCTTTCGCGTGGCACGTCGCGCATCTGCAAAATCCCAAGGCGCTGGTCCCCGAAACCGTAATGCCAAATTTCAATTTCAACAGTAAAGACGCGCAGGCGCTCGCACTTCTGGTGATGAGCTGGAAACGTGTAGACGTTCCTGCGTCGTACCGCCCGGGCTTCAAGCTCGCGGAAACGCAAACACCCGAAGAGGCCGAAAGAGAGAAACAGATGTTGACGGGCGAGGGCTCTTTCTTCGTGAAGAAAGGATGCTTCGCCTGCCATTCGGTGACCGCCTTCGATATCAAGTCGGCGTCTGACATCGGGCCTGATCTTTCGTTTGCCGTTTCAGACGTTCAGAGCCGTTTTGGAAAAACCCTGGAAGATTTCCTTGCAAATCCGACGGGCACTATGGCGGTCGTGCTGTCGACGCAAATTCAATTGACTGACGAAGAAAGGCAAGAAGCGGTCGCGAAGTTAAAAAGTGCTTATGAAAAGAAGTTAAGCGCTCAGGCGCAAGCCGCCGATCAAGCGTTGAAGAACGCCACGGCTAAGCCTTCACCTTCACCAAAGAAGTAGTTCAGCCTGCGAAGCGGGCGACAGAGTCATAGGTGTTTGTAGATAACGTGAATCATGAATTCAAAATTGGGCATTTCCGCTACCGCCCGCTTTCGCGGCTCGCGGGTCATTGTTTTCATAACCTGAGGCTTACGCTCCAGGCTCCATGCTGATGCTGACGCCTGCTTTGCAGGCTGTTGTTTGAAAGGAGAATCCCCAAAATGAAGGGCAATCATAGATCGACATGGTTTGGTCTCGGCATTCTGTGCACGCTAATCGTCGGCGGCGTACTGGTTAGTTGTTCGCGAAAGCCGAACGTAACTGAGCGCGGCGATGTTGCTGAGGCTGCCGTGGCAACGTACGTAGCTCCGGGAGATACGGACGAATACTATCTCTTCTATTCAGGCGGGCATTCGGGAAATGTGTACGTCGCCGGTGTACCTTCGATGCGACATATATCGACTATCCCCGTGTTCGCCCCTTACCCCGCTACCGGCTACGGCTTTGATAAAGACACGAAGGCCATGCTCGGTAACTACACGTGGGGCGACGTTCATCACCCGGCACTTAGCGAGACAAACGGCGATTACGACGGGCGCTGGTTGTTTGTGAACGACAACGCGAACAATCGTCTCGCGCGAATCGATCTGCGCGACTTTAAAGTAAGACAGATACTCGGGCCCATTCCAAACATATCTGGGTATCACGGCGGATCCTTCGTGACTCCAAATACCGAATACGTGCTTGCAGCGTCACGTTTTTCTGTTCCTCTGCCGAAGGGCACATACGAACCGATTGAGAACTACGCGACCAAGTACAACGGCATCGTCGCTGGTGTACCTATTAATCCACAGACAGGTGAGATGACGGTGGGCTGGCAAATTCTGATGCCCCCGTTCGATTTTGATCTCGGCGACGCTGGTAAGGGCGTGAGTGATGGTTGGGCCTTCTGGACTTGTTACAACTCCGAACGGGCGACGGGAAAACTCGAAGTAACTTCGACTCAGAAAGATCGTGATTACGTCGTGGCCGTTAACTGGAGAGCTGCGGAGCAAGCGGTCAAGGAAGGAAAAACGAAACAAATAAGTGGCGTCAACGTCATTGATCCGAAGGCTGCGCCCGGAGTTGTCTATCTGATTCCCGCGGCCAAGAGTCCCCACGGCGTCGATGTGAGTCCTGACGGCAACTACATAATCGCAAGCGGCAAGCTGCAATCCATAACGACCGTTTTCAACATGCAGAAGGTCCTGACAGCGATTCAGAACAAGGCCTTTTCTGGTGATGAAGATGGGATTCCAGTCCTCAATTACGACCAGGTAAAAGAGGCGGAAGTCAATGTCGGCCTCGGACCATTACACACTCAGTTCGACGATCAGGGCTACGCGTATACGTCTCTCTTCGTTGAATCAGCTGTTGCCAAGTGGAAACTGGGTTCCTGGGAAGTCGCTGACAAAATCCCGATCAGCTACAACATCGGCCACCTTTCAACTGCTGAAGGCGACACCATGCATCCATCGGGCAAGTACCTGGTCGCGCTCAATAAACTTTCGCACGGCCGTCACATGACTGTTGGACCATCTCAGCCCGAGTCGTCACAACTCATTGGCATCAGTGGCGAGAAGATGAAGTTGCTGTACGACGCTTTCACTGAACCTGAACCGCACTACGCGCAGATCATCAAAGCCGACAAGCTCAAGCCTATTGAAGTTTATCCCAAGGAGGAGGTGAAAGATCCCAATGCGATCTGGGATGTGAAAGACGCGGCTGTAACTCGCGACGGTAACAACGTGCTGGTGAAGATGGTTGCAGTGCGGAGCAGCTTTGAGCCGGCGAAGATTGAAGTAAATCAAGGCGATCACGTCACCATCTACTTGACGAACATCGAACAGACAACCGACGAGTTACATGGTTTCGGGCTCGGTGAATACAACCTCAACGTTGTAGTCGATCCTGGCGAAATGAAAGTGATCGACTTCGTGGCGGATAGGACGGGCGTCTTTCCTTACTACTGCACCAACTTCTGTTCTGCTCTCCATCAGGAGATGCAGGGTTACTTGTTGGTGAAACCGAAGTAGGAAATAGATAGTTGAAGAATGAGGGATGGAGCACGAAATAACTTCATCCCTCGATCTGGTGAGGTCTTGCAATGAGTACTTTCCTTGAAAAAGAGACGACGTTTTTTGAGCAGCCGCTCACGCTCAAGAGTCGCATCATAATCCTTGTTGCGGTGCTGTTGCTGCTTCCAGCCTTCTTCTTCCCGCTCTGGAACATGAGCTTCTATTCCAACCAATACACCGACGGCCTGGTGTTGCATATTTACGCGTACCAGCTGGAGGGAGGTAAGACGTCGAACCGTGATGATCTGAGAGAGATCAATTCACTCAATCACTACATCGGAATGCGGCCATTGCTTGAGAGTGACTTCAGCGAGTTTACCTGGGTACCGCTGGTGATCGGTTTACTGATGATTCTTGCTTTGCGAGCGATGGTCCTCGGCAAGATGTCGAACCTGGTTGACGTCTTCGTACTCTTCACTTATTTCGGATTGTTTTCGCTATGGAGCTTCTATCACCGGCTCTACATGTATGGACACAATCTTGATCCAACGGCTTCGATCAAGGTGCAGCCATTCACCCCGCCGGTGTTTGGGTCAAAGCAGATTGCGAACTTCATGGTTAACAGCTTTCCGGGCGTCGCATCCTACGCGTTGTTTGCCTTTGCCGCATTGCTGTTGCTTTCGATTCTCCTTTCCGCAAAACGCATGAAGGGTAAAGCGAATGCGCGTGCAACTTGAAAAACCGATTCTCTGTGCGGCCTCTGTGTTCTCTGTGCCTCCGTGGTTAGGTGCGCTCGTGAACCACCGAGACACAGAGGACACGGAGGTTGCCCAGAGAACAATCCTTCGATCGATCTTGTGGACCTGGATCGTCATCATTGCGCTCGTTTCGGTCTCTCAAGCTACGACCCTCACCGTCGGTGCGACCGCGCAGTTTCAGTCAATACAGAAAGCAATAACGGCAGCACAGTCAGGCGACGTAATTGAAGTTCACGCCGGCATTTACAACGAGAACTTACTGATCGATAGACAGCTCACTCTCGTAGGAATTGACCGCCCCACGTTGCACGGGAGTGAAATTGGCAGTGTAGTTGTAATCACTGCCAACTCCTGCATTCTCCGCGGATTCCGCATTGAGCATTCTGGTGCTGATCTTCAAACCGAAGACTCAGGCATCCTCCTGAAATCAAGCAACAATCGCATTGAGCAGAACGAGCTGACTGATGTTCTCTATGGGATCTACTTCTACCGGTCGAGTGGCAACGTAATTCGATCAAACACGATCCGCGGTCGGAAAGAAGTGGAGGCAGGCGAGCGCGGCGCCGGTCTACATCTTTGGGATTCTCCGAACAACACAATCGAAGACAACACGATTGCCGAGATGCGTGACGGCATGTACATCCAGAGCTGTAATGGCAATCAGATCCGGCGAAATCACATTTCGAACCTTCGATATGGGCTGCATTACATGTTCTCGGACAGAAACATCTTCGAAGACAACTTCTTTGAAAACAACGTGGCCGGCGCCGCCATCATGTATTCGAATCATATCGAGTTCCGCCGCAACGCTTTTGTTCGCAATCGAGGATTCAGCAGTTTCGGAATTCTTTTTCAGGAGTGCAATGAGCTGATCGCCGAAGGTAACTTCATCATCGATAACGCGACGGGTATCTTCATGGAAGCGCTGCGCAAAACGAAGTTCCGGCGCAACGTGATTGCGCAGAACGATGTGGCGTTACAGATGTTCAGCAATTCAGACGACAACGTGTTCACCGAGAACAACTTCGTCGACAACCTGACGATGCTGCAACTCATCGGTAAGAGCACTACGACTAAATGGGCAGAGAATGGTCGCGGCAACTTTTGGAGCGGCTATGACGGCTACGACGTTAACGAAGACGGACGCGGCGATGTGCCGCAGAGAGTGCAGGATGTTTTCGAATACATCGAAGGCAATCATCCAAGATTACAGATCTATTTGGATAGTCCTGCCGCAAAGGCTCTCGCTGTGGCCGAGCGAGTATTTCCCGTCTTTAAGGGTTCGTCGGAAATTGATGATGCCCCCCTGATGCAGGCTGTTGAATTCCACTATCCCTTTGCTGCTGACGCGCGTCATCAAGGATTCAGGCTCGTGCCAACGTTGATTTCGCTAGTTATCTTCATCGGCGCATGCGCGGTGATGTGGAAAAATCAGCGCAGACATTTGCGGTTCTCAGTGGCAAACAGTCGGTACCGAAACGCGGTAGCGTCGGGTCCGAGTTCCGATGACCGGATCGGCCAATGAACCTTAACCCGACGCTACCGCGTTGCGGTACTGACTGTTTGCCCCTGAGAATCAATGTGACGAGATCATGGTAAGGCTGGTCCCGATGAGAGTTGAAGTTCAAAACCTGACTAAGAGGTTTGGCGACTTTACGGCGCTGAAAGATCTCTCTTTTTCCGTCGAGCAAGGAGAGACACTGGCGCTGCTTGGACCAAACGGGAGTGGCAAGACGACTTCATTGAAGTGCCTGGTTGGTTTGACGATTCCGACGTCCGGCAAGATCTCAGTAGGTGCTTACGATCTGAGAACTCAAGCTCGTCAGGCGAAACAGTTAATGAGCTATTTGCCGCAGCGAGTGGCGTTTCACGATCAGCTATCTGCTCGAGAAGTACTCCAGTTCTATTGTCGTTTGCGACGACTTCCCGCTTCGCGCATTGATGAGACGCTGGCGACGCCAAACTTTCACTTCAACGGGTTTTCCGACAAAGCCGTAAGTGAGTTTTCCGGTGGCATGTTGCAGCGTTTGGGGCTCGCGGTTGCATGTCTGCCGAATGCGCCGGTGCTAGTACTTGATGAACCAACGAGTAGTCTCGATCCCGCAGGCGCAATCCAGTTTCGGGAATTCCTGGTTTCCCTAAAACGTCAAGGCAAGACTGTCGTCTTCTCTTCACACATTCTGGATGACGTCGAGCAATTGGCAGATCGAGTGGCTATCCTGGTGAGCGGGCGCCTGGTCGCAATGCAATCGGTCTCAGACCTGCGAGCCGAGCTGATGCGAACTTCGCAAATGAGAATCGAAGTACGTCGGCCGGACATGGCGCAACTTGACAGCGCCAAGCGAGCCGGAGCAACTGAGACTCGACTCGAAGGTAACTCTCTCGTAATCAGTTGCCATCCTGAGGATCGTCTGCAAATTTTGCGGGCAGTCGATTCTCAAGACGGACAAGTGATGAAGTTCGCAACTGAACAGTTATCGCTTGAAGATATTTATATGCAGTACGTTAATCATGAGAATGGAAACAACAACTAAGCGCAGCCTATTTCAGACAGTGATAGCGAAACTCTCGATCGTATTCGTCGTCAGCTGTGGGCTTGCGACGCTGGTCGTTCTCGCAAACTGTCAAAAGAAAACGGTTGAACCGGTAACGCTCGAAGCCTCCGACATGTGTTCTTTCTGCAGGATGAGCATTTCAGAAAAGCGCTACGCCGCAGAAGTCATCGACAACGAGGGGCAGGCTTTTAAGTTTGACGACATCGGCTGCATGACAAACTACATTAAGCTGAAAAAGAACAACGCCTCTATAGCCGCAACTTTCGTAATGGATTTCGATCGTCGGGAATGGCTCAAAGCTGAAAACGCATTTTACGTCCGGTCTTCAGAGTTTAAGACGCCGATGAATGGCGGGATCGTGGCATTTAGCGATCAATCCCCAGCGCAGGCCGCGGCAGCTAAATACAACGGCACGACGCTCAGGTTTGCCGACGTTACGAAATGATTCGCGATGAACTTCTATTCAATCACAACTATTGCGCGCCAGGAGCTTACCGTAAACATCCGCAATCGCTGGACGATCATCTTTGCCGGCGTGTTTAGCCTGCTGACATTGGCAATCTCTTACTTCGGTTTGGTGACTGCGGGCGCAATCGGTTTTCAGGGTTTTGCGAGAACATCGGCGAGCCTGCTCAACCTGGTGCTTTATGTAATCCCGTTAGTTGCGTTAACGATGGGGACATTGAGTTTTACGAGTGACGCAACCGCGAACGAATTACTTTACTCACAGCCGGTTTCGCGCATGGACGTTTTGGTTGGAAAGCTCGCCGGACTGTTTGCTTCGATCTCCACTGCGACTTTTATCGGCTTCGGACTAGCCGGCATTATCATCAGCGTTAAAGCCGGTAATGAAGGCGCGTCACGATATCCCATCCTGGTCGGTTTTTCTCTGGTGCTGGCGCTTATCTTTCTAAATCTATCGGCACTAATTGCCGCCGTTTGCAAACGCAAGACTAAAGCGTTCGGCCTGTCGATCTTTGTCTGGTTTTTCTTTGTGCTGCTTTACGACCTGCTCGTGATTGGATCGACGTTTCTGTTCAAGGAGCGCACGGCGAACGGTCTCATTTTTGGATCGCTGTTCGGCAATCCCATCGACGTAGTGCGTGTCAGTTGTCTTATGTTACTCGATGGCCGGAACATCTTTGGCGCAGCAGGCGCCTGGCTTATGAAATTCGCCGGAGGCGACGTGGCGAGCTGGATGTTGCTGGCATTGACGCTTGCGTTTTGGATCATTGTTCCCGCTGGTCTCGCTCATACCTTTCTGCGCCGTCAGGACATTTGAGGTTACGGCGGTGAATCGATATGAAGAAGTTCTATGCCGGTGGCGCAGGGCTCATCATAATCGGGGTGGTCATCGCGCTGATTGTTTATCGCTCAAACACGCGCGAAGAAGAGCTCCATTACGAACGCGAAGAGACACGGTTCTTTCTCGCAAACCTCTCGGGCGCAAACGTCAACCTCTATAAGGCGGGCAGAAACTTAGAAGATTCAGTAATCATGCCTGACTTTAAGTCTGACGGCATGTGGCTTCCCCGCGGAAACTACTTCCTCAAAGTCGAGCAAGGCGATAAAACGAGTTTCTATCCCGTTCCGATCTTCAGTTATCGGAGCGGCCCAGACAAGGAAGGCACCTT
>DATIBJ010000003.1:0-34885 GCA_035457565.1 Pyrinomonadaceae bacterium
CGATCTTGATGTCGAGGCAAGAAGACTAGCGCAGGAGATTGGAATCAACCTGCGACGGGCGGCAACGGCGGGCACACATCCTCTGTTTGTGAGGATGATCCGCGAACTGATCATGGAGCGCACTGAGGGCGCGCCTGCTAGATACCTCGGTACACACGGCCCTAGCCACAACGTTTGTGAAGCGACTTGTTGTTTACCGAAAACCAACAACTGAGCCCGGCGAGACCACCGACTCTATGTCGGGGGTATCTGTAATGAAACACATTGTGATCATCGGCGGGGGGATTTCAGGCCTGGCGGCTGCTCATCGTTTGACTGAGCTTAGCCGAACCAACGCAACTCCAGTTGAAATTACTTTGTGCGAAGCGAGCGATCGCCTGGGCGGGATTATTCAAACTCACCTTCGCGACGGATTTCTCTTGGAACGTGGACCCGACTCCTTCATCTCCGAAAAACCCGAAGCCATAAGACTCGCCCAGCGTCTCGGAATCGACCGGCGACTTATTACCACGAACGAGCAGCACCGTTGCAGTTTTATTGTGCGAAAAGGTCGCCTGCGAAAAGTACCTGAAGGATTTCAACTTCTTGCGCCTTCAAGATTCTGGCCATTCATCTCTACAGACATCTTTAGCCTTCCGGGCAAGCTCCGCATGGCGGCCGACTTATTTCTTCCGCGCGCGAACTCAAACGGCAGCACTGACGAATCACTCGCGAGCTTTGTAACTCGTCGACTCGGCAAAGAAGCATTGGATCGCATGGCCCAGCCGATGGTTGGTGGGATCTACACCGCAGATCCCGGGACGCTCAGCTTGCGCGCTACTTTGCCACGCTTTTTAGACATGGAGCGCGAACACCGAAGCATAATTCTGGCTATGCTGCGTCAGGGCAAGGGAAGCAAAACCAAAGGCACTGGGGTAAGTGGGCCACGTTACAGCCTGTTTCTTTCGTTCGATAGTGGAATGCAAGTTTTGACAGATCAGCTGGAACGCACCATCAAAGCTGCTGGTGTCAGAATTCAGTTGAATTCCAAAGTTACTTCGTTAGATCATGGTGCGGCTGAAGGACCACGCTCCTGGACAATAACGACCAACGACGGCTCTCAAATACAAGCCGATGGCGTCTGTCTCGCCGTGCCGTCCTATTCTGCGGCAATTCTAATGGAAAGGATCGATGCTCACTTGGCCCAGCAACTCCGAGCGATCGACTACACTTCGACAGCAACGATCAACTTTGCCTATCGCAGAGACGACGTTCGACATTCGCTTGACGGCTTCGGATTCGTTGTTCCTTTGCTTGAGAACCGATCTTTGATTGCCTGCACCTTCAGCAGCGTGAAGTTTCCAGGACGCGCGCCCGAACAACACGTGTTGTTACGTGCTTTTGTTGGCGGCGCCTTACAACCGGAAATTTTCCAACTCGATGAAACCGAAATGGTGGAACGAGTAAAGTCAGACTTGAATCAACTACTAGATATTCAAGGTCAGCCGCTGTTCGTCGAAACTTCGAAATGGTCAGGATCGATGCCTCAGTATTATGTCGGACACCTTGAACGGATCAGCGCAATTGAAACTCAAATGAATTCGCTTCCCGGAGTTTCGGTCGCCGGCAATTCCTATCGCGGCGCAGGCTTACCCGACTGCATACGAAGCGGCGAGACCGCGGCCGAGAAACTGTTTGATTCGTTATCTCGATCAGACGCAACCGATTGACCGCGGTATTCAGTAAGGTTCGGGCTAGCGGATGGCCAACAGGCAAGCAGCCTAGAGAGACTAGTGCATGTTGAATGTTGGCCATCAGCTACCGCGAACGGTACTGAATAGAAAGGATTTTAAGTCATGTCGAGTCACGCCAGTAGTCATCGTCTGGAGATCGAGCAGCAGCTGCGTGAGATGAATGATGAGTGGACCAAGGCTCTTGTGCGTAAAGACGGCGAAACGCTCGATCGAATAATGGCCGACGACTTCTATTTCGCTTATCCGATGGAAGGTGATGACAAAGCGCAGTTCATTGAAGATGTCACGTCAGGAAACATTCGCGTCGAGTACTTAAATCGAGAGAATGTCACCGTTCGGATCTGGGGCAATACGGCGGCGCTAACGGCGAAAGATTCCGTCAAATGGTTCTACAGCGGCCGTGAGTTCAGTGGGCACTACAAAGTTGTTACGGTTTACGCGGAACGAGATGGTCAGTGGCAGATGGTGTTGGTCCAGGCGTGCCCGATGTAATCAAGCACCTCCACTGCTTACTTGTTCGCCAGGGTCTGAACCCATTCAAGATTCGTCTGCATCAACGGGAGAAAAGCTTCACGAGGCACGGTTGTCTCGATGTGCATGTTGTCGTCTGTATTGATCCTCGCTCCAGACACAGCCGGTCCTAACTTCGATTCGTCACACACATACCACGCCCGCACGTCACTCTCGCTCTTCAAATCCACTCGAGCCATTTCTTTGGCACTGCCCGGTTCAGTGATCCTTTGTGCGAGCCTGTCGAGGTTCATGGGCTTGTTACTGCCAACGAGCAGCAGGTCTTTCCCTCTTGTAACGCCACCGACTCGAAAAACAAGAACGTAGGGAAACACATCGTGATAAGTCGCAAGGACAGAACGCAAGCTCTCGGTTGAGAGCTGGTACATCTGCAACCACTGAACAAACACACCGCCGTCACTTAGACGGGCACTGGTCAATCCGAAGAATTCGCGCGTGAACAAATTTGCGACACCGGGCACCCACGGATGGCTGGGTTCGCTGATGATCATGTCGTAGCTCTTCGGCGTAACACGTAGGTACGTTCTCGCGTCTTCAATAATGAGGTTGAGCCGTTGATCTCCTAATGGACGGTTATTCACGTGTTCGAAGTATCTCGACGCGGGAATAGTTGCTGGCTCAAGTTCGACACAATCCAGCGATTCCAATGGTGTCTGCAACATCGAGCCGACCGTGACGCCTGACGCGAACCCGATTACTAACGCATTTTTCGTGGATGGGGCTATCAACATTGGTAGCTGTCCAAGCATCACTTGTGTGGACATATCTTCTCGGTCGGACGCATTGGCGCGGCCGTTGATCGCCAATGAGGTTATGTCCCAATCTTTGCGAACTGAAACCGTCGAAGTTGCGCCTTCTTCGTACATAAGCAGCCGATGTACTTCAGGTCCGTTCCCCATCGCCAGATCGTCTTTTACTCCTTGGCGAGTCTTGGCCAGCACTCTTACCAAACTGTCGTACGCACCGATCGAAAGATCTGCCAGATTCATTGGCGGTGCGGCTACAAACAAGAGTATTACGAGAAGTGCCGCCGCACCGACAGCGATGCTGCGATTTAACTGTCGATCACGAGCAGTTGGGCGTGGCTGATAAGCGGCTCCAGCTACGACAACACAGATGGCTGCCGAAAAGAGCAAGGTATTTTTAGTGCTTGTTTTTGGTATCAGGAAGAATCCTGTTACGAATGCACCAGCAATTGCTCCTATTGTATTGATTGCGTAGCAGCGACCGACTTGAGCCACTGAACCTTCCGGACGATTGCTGGCCCAAATCAGCACGATGGGCATCACCATGCCCATCAAAAAAGCAGGAATCAGAATCAAGGCACCGGCACAGATGATTTGCAAAATCATCAGACCGCCCCAAGACGCCACTTGAAAACGTAAGCCGAGATTTACTAAAACCCCCGGGATCAAATTGATCACGAACAAGCTCATGAACAAGCTCGCTGCGGTTGCCAGTTCGACCTTCAAGACAGGGTTGCGGAGCTTTGCATGATTCTTCCGACCAACAGCCCAGGCGCCGCCCGCGAGTCCGATCAAGAACAGCGCAACAACGATGCTGAAGGCGTAGGTGCTAGAGCCGATAACCATCGATAAGACTCTAGTCCAGACTATCTGTGTGCTAATCGTCACGAAACCTGAAGCGAGTGCGCATAACAACCAGAATCGGTAACCGGTGATCTCAGAAGCTTCACTCGAATCTGCGGGTTCTGTCGTCGATGAAAGATCTTCAATTTCCGAAGCGTCGACCTTCCGCTCGGCAAATATTGCTATCAATCCGACGATCACGTTCAAAGCTGCAGCGATAAGAATCGTCGATCTCACACCGAGTATCGGCAGGAAAAAGAATCCGGCAGCTAGTGTTCCAAGAATCGCGCCCGCGAGATTGCAGGCATACAAACGTGTAACCGAGTTTGAGTTTCGCTTAGCCGAACGGAGTAATGCGGCGGAAAGCACCGGCAACGTTGCTCCCATCAATGTCGTCGGAACTAAAAGAAGCGCGGAGGACAATACGAATCGCCACAAACTGAAGACGAAAGAGTTTGGATGGAATTGCTGCCAAATGAACACATAAAGATTGTCGACCAGAGTAAAAAGAAACGGCACCAGGAGGGCATAGGTGGCGATACCGATCTCGATCACACCGTAAGTTCGAAGCGGGCGTTTGATTCCCGATCCGAGCCGGCCTGCGAGCGCGCTGCCAAGCGCCAATCCACCCATGAACGCCGCGAGGACAGTACTCACTGCCAAAGTGGTGGCACCGAATACAAGCCCTAACATCCGCGCCCATAACACCTCATAAATCAGGCCGGTCGCTCCAGACAGAATGAAACAAACACCGATCAATAAAATGACTGGCGGGGAGTAGGAAATCTTCGACGAAACGACGTCTATAGGAAAACTCATACGACATCCGCATTCCGAAATCTGAAATTCTCTACAGGTAGATTACGTGTGAGGTTCGCCACACCGCAGTTGGTATTGAACCTGGTGGAGCGGCCGTAAGCAGGATCGCATAGTCAGGTTCAGCGAGTTGGCGACTGGCCCCCTTTGCCGTGTAGGAAGATTCTCTAGTTGTCGCCGTCCCATCACTTGTTTCAGGGTTCACGAGCGCCAGCCTTCTAAGACATCGATAAAGATGTTCAACGCCCGATCCGAAAGGCCCTACCTCATCTCCAACCACAAGCCGTACCTCGGAGCGTTCATCGATAAAGTGTTTGAGTAACGACGCTGCCTGAACAACGCCTTTTTCAAACCTTTCATTCAAGGATTCGTCTGCATCAATTGGCACACCTGTGTCGAGCACGATCGTTATGCGACGCTCATCCTCGGAAGTGAATTCGCGCACGGTGAGGCGTCTGGATCGCGCAGTCGCCTTCCAATCGATGTGCCGCAGATCGTCACGTGGTTGATAATCCCGCATCGAAAACAGATCGTGGCCTGCTCCGCGACGCAACGACGCCATGCGTCCGGCGTACATTGGCAGCAGGTGCAATTCATCACTAATGATTTCAGGTTTTGGGTAGACAACAATATCGACGTTCCTCGCACGCAAGCGTCGGCGCCGTCGAAAGAACCCAAACGGAAACCGCGTCGACAATTCAAAGCCGTCAATTACAACGTGCCCGCGTTGCGGGAACATTTGTTCAACGCGCTGTTCGGCGGCCGCATGGTGCGGAACGTAACTGAAATAAGCTAGCGTGCGCTTGTGATGTAGTTTCCACTTTCGGGTAGTTGCAGGATTGACATCGTTCTTAGGACCACGAGCTTCCACGAGAATTGAAAACGAAGGCCATAGTCGCTTCGTGTTCTTCACGGTAACGATCACGGGCGCGGGATCGCCTGCAAAAATATGGTCGGGAAAACGCGCGGAAACAGTGAGATCTCGTAAAGACGTTCGCGCTGCTATCCACCCCACGAACAACGTCGAGCACAATAACGAAAAGACAAGGAACAAAAGATTATTTGCAGTATTCCAGGCTGCAAATCCGACTACGATGATGATGATCGCGAACACACCACCACCGCTCGTCGGCTCGAGCGGAAAACCTAATCCGGCGATCTCGTTCCTTGCTGAGCGCGCTAACGGAGGGACAATAAAAATCGTCAGCAGGGCTGCGATGATCAAAGACAAAACGGCAGCAGCTCCGGCCAGGCCGTTTTCACCTGACCTCCTTGCAAGTACCGTAACGATTGCGGCAGTTAATCCTGCCAGCACGAGGAGAACCGCAAGAACAACGCGCGCCGAGTGAGATTTGCGTTCGGGTTGCAGTGTGTCACTACCGGGTTCAGTCATTTAACCCTGATGTTCGACAAACTTTAATTAGTCGTCAAGTTGCGACGTCACTCGGCACCGCTTTATAAGAATTCTATCCTTCACTCTACGCAGTGGCAGAACAGTCAGTACCACCTCGCGGTAGCGGGTGGGTGCGCAGCTTTTCTCTGTGTAACCTCTGTGGATCTCTGTGACTTCTGTGGTGTTAATGGCCCAAACTACTTAACCACAGAAACACGGAGAACGCGGAGGATACACAGAGCAAAGCTTCGCACCCACCCGCTACCGCGAGGTGGTACTGACTGTTTTATCACTGGGTTGAGAGTTGTCGAAAGAAATTGAGGCTCCACGCCGTTTAAAGCAGCTTGGTCTTTTCATGTTGATGACTAGGGGAGAATGAGAAGGCTTGACCCTTACAGCGGAACACTGACAGTTTTGAGGATTTCGTGAAGTACAGCTTCCGCTTCTTCACTGCGGCGAAGTGATGACGAGAAGCGGGAGCTCACCGTGATTCGATGAGCAAAGACCGGTACTACGAGTCGTTTGATATCGTCAGGGATGCAATAGCTACGATCCTCTCCCAACGCCAATGCCTGGGCTGCCCGAAACAGGGCGAGCGTGCCTCGGGGACTAACTCCAAGATCCAACATTTCCGACTCACGTGTCGCAGTAACAATTCGCATCAGATACGCAACCAACGCATCATCAACAGAAACATTCGTCACTTCTCGCTGAAGCTCGACAACTTCATGCGCGCTCATGACCGGCTCGAGTTCATCGAGCGGATCGGTGTACTCGCGATCGCGGAGAATTCGCTCTTCGTCCATCGCCGCTGGATAACCGATACGTAAACGGAGTGTGAATCGATCGAGTTGCGATTCCGGCAATGGATAGGTGCCGTGATGTTCGATCGGATTCTGCGTCGCCAGAACCATGAACGGCGCTGGTAAGTGGTGCGTCACCCCCTCGACCGTCACGTGGCGCTCAGCCATTGCTTCGAGCAGCGCCGATTGTGTCTTGGGAGTCGTGCGATTTATCTCGTCCGCCAATACGACATTCGCAAACACCGGTCCCGGTTTCCATTCAAAGACACCACTGTGCTGGTTATAAATTGACAGTCCGATGACATCTGATGGAAGCAAATCCGAAGTGAACTGTATCCGTTGAAAGCTGCAATCGAGGGCGCGCGCCAGGGCATGTGCCAGCGTCGTTTTGCCAACTCCCGGAACGTCTTCAACCAGGAGATGACCTCCGGCGATGAGGGTTACGATGGCGAGCCGGATAGCTTCGGGCTTGCCCTTGATCACGGTCTCAACCGATCTTTGCAGTCGCTCGATTTGGTCGAGAGCGCTTAGAGCTCGCGTACCGGTAATGGGTTCAATGTTCCGCATGACGCCGTTTGCATTCTACATTGTAAGTAAGGACGTGTCAGTAAGATGTAGCCGGAGGCGTTGGACGTTGTGCCGTCAGCGGAATCCTGTAGTAGACTTAACGCCGACTGGAATTAATCCGGGCTTGGTCCCAGCTAAATAAGGAACCGACAATTCACCAATTCGTGTAATAGCTCGGAGGAGGCACTATGAAACCCCTGGAGAGAAAAGAACGAAATCAGCGGGGGTTCTCGCTGATTGAGCTGATGATTGTTATTGCGATCATTGGCATCCTCATCGCCGTAGGCGTGACCGGATGGCGGGCAGCCGTGCGCTCCGCTAACGAAGCCGCGGCCGTCAAAACACTTCGCTCAATAGCCGAACAACAAATGCTCTTCTTCAACTCGCATCAGCGCAGTGCATTCGGAACTTTTGAAGAAATGCTGAAGGAGAATCTGCTCGACACACGTTTCAGCGGTTCCACTCCCGTTGTCGATGGTTATGTGTACACGATGAAGGTGATTCCAAAATCGACGACCCAACAGGCAGGCTACACAATCAACGCTGACCCACAGGTAACCGAAGGTGTTGCCGCGACCGGCACGAACCATTTCTATCTCGACTCAGACACCAACACGATTCACGTCAATAGAACACAGCCGGCAACTGCCACTGATCCTCCAATCGGACAATAGCGATTAGGTATCTAATCGACAGATACGGCTGCTTGAGTCTGGGCCATCCGCTACCGCGAACGGCACTAAATACCGATTGCGACTTCGTGAAGTGGGTGGTCTCGGATCATCTCCACTAATCGCGGCAAATCCTCAAACGTGAATATAGGTAGGTGATCAATTGGAAGATCGATCGACAATGTCGAACGCCACCGACCAAATTCCTCGTGCGCGTTGAGACTATCCGCAGTGAGCGATGAAATGTATAACACGTCGCTCTTCTTTAACGCCTCACGCGCCGACGGCTTTACTTTGCCACCCTCAGATCGCGCGCACATGATCGCCAGATCAGCATCGACAAACTGAAGGAAGCTGTTTCCCTCAATTATTACACCGGGGGCGCGCACACGACTTATCGCTTCCTTTATTCCCTGCTCAACCTGTTCATCGCTAACGATCGTCCAATGGACGTTCGTTGCTCCGACATCCCAGAACCGACCCGTGTCTTTGCCACGTTCGTAATTTGCTTCGCGACCTGAACGCACGACTGGTTCAGCCCCGATCAAATCGCTGACGCAACACGCAACAGGATCCTTTCCGCAGGAGCGATAGTGACCACGACTAAGCTTGATTGCTTCCCAACCCGGCAGGCGCTTGAGCAGCTCACACGCAAGCGTAGTCTTCCCGACATTGGATGAGAATCCACTGACGGCGATGATCGCGGGATGATGATGAATGCTCACGTGGCAATGATTCTACCTCAGCTGGAATCCAACGCGCGACGCACCGGCTGGAATGCAAGGTCTATAGCTTCGCGTTGGTCAACGGGATCCTTTGGGGCCCGCCATCGATCGCACTGTCGACGGCTGTCGTTGTAGAACGGAACTTTCGGTTTCCAGGCATCAAGACCAAAAGCTCGCCGCATTCCACAAACTATCCCATTGCGAATTGCGGTCTTGCTCTTCTGTTTTGACTTCCATTCGATTCTAAAGACCGTTAGGCGCGGTGTTCAGCACGCACCAATACACCTCTATTTGCGAAGCCACCTCTAAAAACTTTTCGAAATCGACGGGCTTGATGATGTACGAATTGGTCCCCAACCGATACGCTGCTTCAATATCGCGATCCTCGCCTGAAGTAGTGAGAACAACGACCGGAATCACGTTGAATTGAGGATGATTCTTTATCTCACGCAAGACATCCAAACCGCTCACCT
Organism: Pyrinomonadaceae bacterium; assembly: GCA_035457565.1. Taxonomy (GTDB): domain Bacteria; phylum Acidobacteriota; class Blastocatellia; order Pyrinomonadales; family Pyrinomonadaceae; genus PSRF01. The sequence continues at coordinate 9,302 of DATIBJ010000003.1, forward strand.
TCGGTAGTTTCAAATCGAGCAGAATTACCGAGGGCACCGGTTCGCCGGCCTCCCACCGCGGAATGAATTTGAGCGCCTCTTCTCCGTCGCGAGCGACCTGAATCGGATTTGTCAGTCGATGTTTCGCGAAAGCACGTTGGGTGAGGTCAAGATCTAAAGGGTTATCCTCAACCACCAGAATTGGCGGATTCAGTGAGTTCATAGGGCCCTCATACTAATTGCTAATTGCTGATTCGTCATCGCTTTTACGCGATAGGACGATTTCGGGAAACCTAAGCCAACAATGACAAACTGCCAGCCGGCAATTGGTTTCGTGCGAAGTAAACTACCAGAGCTCTACAGGGTACACGAAGCACCGATAACGCGATATGTGGATGCCGCGAATGTTCACAACTTACGGACGGCCTGGAGTCGAGCCGGCTCAACACCGTAGGTTTCGACGTCCACTGTGCGATTCTCAATCTTCACCTTCGCTGCATAAATCAGTTGGCCGACTCCCTCTTCTTTGCCCTTCTTGTTTGTCTTTAGATCCAGAACGACTATGCCAAACGGATAGTCCGTCGAACGATTGCCCGCGTAGACTTCGAGAAATTGAATTGGCCGATCGCAGACACCGATGATGCGACGTCCGGATTCAGTCTGACGGGCGCGTATCAGTTTCAGGTTGAAGAAGCCTACTTTCCTGGTCAGCCTGACTTTTCCAATCGAGTCAGCTTTCTCAAGAGCGTTGTGCAAGGAGTCAGAACCGCCTTCGATTAACAACTGTGCGAAGCGTTGTGCCTCGTCATCTGTGGTGTAGCGTTCAATGTATATGTCGACGCTTGCCGTTGTACCAGGACCTACCATTCGTACTCCTGCGCCAGCTGGAAGCAAAGCCATTGCGGAATAATGTTCGGTCTTGACCACGGCACTACTCCGGGTCGCCGGCAGAAAAACCAACGCCACACAAAGAATGAAGAACAACGGTAGAGCTATTCGCCAACGTCGCCGCATAAACCCCTCCTTAAGCTTGAAGCGATGTTCCATCGCCGCGACAATATGATCGACCTCTCTGAAAGTGATTTACTAAAATAGTCGCGCAACTGCTCGCGACTGATTGGGAGGAGCGTGTAAGAATCGCATGCGTCCGGATGAGGACCGCCTCCGATGGCGATGAAAGGTTTGAAAGGGAGCCCCTGGCTGACATCGCAACACTCTCCCAGAAGATTGCCGGCGGTTGCCTGACTAGGAGGAGTCGAGTATTCCGCTTCGAACCGGCAAGTTCGTTGAACCAAAACACTGGCCCGACGCATTGTCTAACACGGACCAGGCAAATCCCGATTTGTAAAAGAATCGGGAATACGTTAATGGCGGACGCAATCTAACACAACCCGTAAAATTAACAGGTAGGGAATGGCAAGGAGGTTTACGAAATCAAGCCTACTTTCAAGGCGTATCTAATAAGATCCGCAGTTGTGTCGATGCCCAGAGCTTCCATCATTTCATACTTGTGAGACTCGGCCGTCCTCGTGGATATCGCGAGTTCAGCCGCAATCTGTTTCATGGTCAGGCCCTGGCTAATCAACTTCAATACTTCCCGCTGACGTGGCGTAATCATCGATCTCTGAGCACCCCGAGGAACGCGCTCGGCTCGTTTTGACTTAATCAAAGGAGTGACGTACCTATTGCCCTGTGCTACTTGCTTGATCGCTTCCACCAACTCTTCGCCTGCCGCCTGCTTCAAGACGTATCCAGATCCTCCGCAACGGAACGCTTCTTCGACCAACGTGTCGTCGTCGTGCATGGTTAAGAAGATCACCTTTGCGTCACTACCGTTCTCTCTGATTTTTCTTACCGCGTCAAACCCGTTTACTAAAGGCATCGAGATGTCGACGATGATCACTTCGGGATTAAGACGCTGAGCGGCATCAACCAGGTCTAGCCCGTTACCAACAGTACCGAGAAGCTCAAACTCCTCGTCCAACAGGCTTTCAAGGCCCTGGGCAAACATTGTGTGGTCGTCGGCAAGGATGAGTCGAATACGATTCATGTTTAGTTCGTCAACGGAACGCGCGCGACCAGCGTTGTGCCGCTGTCAGCGCTTGAATGAACTTCGCAGTTGCCCTGCAACAGTCGGAGTCGCTCTTCAATACTGACTAATCCGAGACCAGCGCCTTTCCGCGCCGTCTCAACGTCAAAACCTTTCCCACCATCCGATACCTGCAGCTCAATTAAGTTGTTACGTCTTTCCAGCGAAACAGTAGCAGTGGCCGCGCCTGAGTGTCGCGACACATTTCGGAGTGCCTCTACTGCCACGCGATACAAGCAGATCGACGATTGAAACGGAATCTTTTCATCACCAACATCGGCGATAAGATTCACATCGATTCCTTCTTCATCCTTAAAGGTTTCGATGAACGACTCAAGAGCAGTTACCAATCCTAGATGCTCCAACACTGCTGGATGAAGTTGATGCGAAAGACTCCGGATGTCGTCGGTGAGCCGGTTCGTGCTGTCTCGCAAGTCATCCAGTTCTTTTGAGAGCTGGTGATCAGGTATGGGAAGTTTTTTCTTGAGTCTACTAATCCCAACTGACAGCGTGGCGACTTTCTGGCTCAGATCATCATGGAGTTCTCGTGAGATACGCCGTCGTTCAAATTCCTGGACGTCAATCACTCGGCCAAGCAAGTCTCGGATTTGACTGTGGCTATGACGTAGCTTTTGCTGACTTTCTCTCAGTGCCTCGCCAGCTCTCTGGCGGTCTGTCGTATCTCGCACGATGCACAACACCTTGTCGCCTTCGGTTTGGATCATCCTCGCTTCGAAATGCCTTTCTCCATCTCGCATCGGCAACGAATAATCGAGAATCTCCGGACTGTCTTTCAAACGCGTGTTCGCCAGGCACTGTATGATGCGTTCCGCGAGATCAGGCGGCAACACCTCGCGAACATTCTTCCCCATGAAAGCTCTGGGTGAAAGTAAGAGATCATTTTCATCTCGCGCGTGATAATCCAGATATACACCATCGGTGCTAAGCAGAAAAACGAGATCAGGCAGTGCGCGCAACATTGCCCGATTGCGTTCTGAGGTTTCGTGAAGTTTCTGCGCTGCTAGTTCCCTTTCCGTAACATCAAGGTTTACACCCGTCATGCTGATAACGCGACCCTCGTCGTCAGCAACGACCTTCCCGACACCGCGAACCCACCTCACGACACCGTCTTTCAGTGTCATACGAAATTCCGTTTCGTAAGAACCAGCGGTAGCGAGCGCGTTGTCTACAGCCTCTCTAACTCTACTTAGGTCGTCTGGATGGATTAGCAAAAAGAACTCGTCCGGGGAGAGCTCCGGATCAGTCGGAGACAGACCGAACATACGTTTCGTATGGGCTGACCACTCAACCCGGTCTTCGTCGATTCGCCAGTCCCACGTCCCCATTTGTGCGGCTTCCAAGGCTAACTGAAATCGTTCCTCCTTTTGACGAACACTTTCCTCAGCTCGTTCTCGCTCCTTTATTAATGCGGCCAAGAACAAGATGAGCATTGCAGCGAGAATCAGAAACAACTGTACCGAGAGGGCGTTAGTTTCAGGGGATCGCGTTGCGAACGGTCCAATCCCATGGATCGCGCCCCAGATGGCGCAGAAGCTGACAGCTAGCAGTGCAGTGCTTGCTCCTCTTGGCCCAAAGCGAGTCGCCGCCCACAGTAAGAACGGAAGCGGAAGATAAAGAAGCGCCGGTATTGTGTCTTGTCCCGCGCGTTGTGTCGCAAAAAGTAGGAAGGCGACTAGTGACAAGCCAGCGGCGAGAAATGCTGCTTCGAGATAGCGCGACCAGCTTGCATTTTGGAACGATGCAATTCCACTTCGTTTCCACGTAACTACCAGCGGCACCAACGTCAACGATGCGAGCACGTTCGAGAAGCATCGCATTCGAAAGACGTCCCAGTAAGGACTCGTACCGAATCCATTGAGCATCACGAAACCGGCATCAATAAAAGACGACACGAATGACGCAACAAAGCAGATCAGAACAAAGATCCATACCTGGTAGGTACTGTCGAATCGGATTTCATCTTTAATGAGATAGCTCAGCAGCGAGGCCGCAATCAGAGCCTCACTCCAATTGCTGACAAACCAACACACGACCATCATTGGGGGAACGTCGGCGTTCACTTCCACCAGGAGATGTGCCGGTAATACGGCGAGTATGAACACCAACCACCAGCGCTTCGGTGAGAGTACGAGCGCGGCAAAAAGGATCGCGTTGGGAGGCCAGAGAGTGGAAACTGGATGTGGTTTGAAGGTCAGCCCGAAACCAATTTGCGCGCCGACGTAGTACGCAGCACTGACGGCGACCCCGGCAATAACGACGCGGAGTAGTTGCGTATTGCGGCTTGCAAAACCATTCCGGGTTCCGTTGGTTGTAGCAGCGACGAGTTGAGACATCGTCGTGCCTCCACTGAGTGATCTTGGCGTGTGCTAATTAAAGCCGAACGTAACTAATCGCCGGGAACTGCGTGTTAGCGCGGAGTATAGCAAGTGAACAGTGGAGACGCCATTTCATGTTTGAGGCGGTTGTTTTTGCGACCACAGATCGATCGAGTATCCTAAATTACAAAATGATCACGATTCTTTACATCGCGCTTGTCTTTCTGCTCGTGCTTGCGAACGGGTTCTTCGTCGCATCTGAGTTTGCGCTGGTGGGAGTACGACGATCGCGCATCGAAGTGTTGGCGCAAAGCGGCGACGGCCGGGCTAAACGGTTACTGCGTCTACTCAGTAACCTGAACGGCTACATTTCAGCAACACAGTTGGGGATTACGATGGCATCGCTCGCATTAGGCTGGATCGGCGAGCCAGTGTTTGCGCACATCCTTGAAAAGCCTTTGAAAGGCCGCGTCTCGGACGTCACACTGCACGCAATTTCGTTCGCAATAGCTTTTACAATCATCACATTCCTACACATTGTTCTTGGAGAACTTGCACCGAAAACTCTGGCGCTGGAACGAGCTGAAAAAGTCGCGCTCGCGATCTCGTGGCCGATGGAGTTCTTCTACAAGATCTTCCGACTCCCTATCCGCCTTCTCGACTGGGCGGGCATTCGAACAGTCCGATTGTTCGGCTTAAAACCGTCAGGTGAACACGCCTCTGTTTATACCGAAGATGAATTACGACATCTGATCGATATCTCACAACAAAGCGGACATGTTGACGCGGAAGAACGACAACTGATCCACAGGGTGTTTGAATTCACCGATGTAAACGTGCGTGAGGCAATGGTGCCTCGCACGCAGATTCATGCGTTACCGGCAACCTCAACTCTGGAAGACACCAGGAAGGTGTTTCGTACTTCACAGTTTTCACGTCTGCCGGTATACAAAAACGCAATCGACGACATTGTTGGAGTTTTGTATCGAAAAGATCTCGATATGGGCCGAATGGATGCTGATGCGTTCAGGATGGAAGAGATCTTGCGCCCGCCGGCGTTCATTCCTGAAACAGCGTCTGCCGGTCAGGCGTTGAGACAAATGCAATCGACACGGCAGCACTTCGTCTTCGTGGTAAACGAGCACGGCGGGATCGAGGGAATCCTCACATTGGAAGATTTGCTGGAGGAGATCGTGGGGGAGATAGACGACGAATTCGATGAAGAGACGAAATCACAAATCAAGTCGGACGGCGGAACGTATCTTCTTGACGGTATGCTCGCCGTGCGCGCCGCGAATCAGCAACTTGAGTTATCGATTCCGGAACGTGAGGGATACACGACCATTGCAGGATTCCTCATGGCCAAGACCGGCACACTGTTAAAGACAGGCGACGATATCGAACACGAAACGGGAGTCTTTCGTGTAGAGAGAGTTCAGGGTCGTCGAATCCAGAGCGTGCGATTCGTTCCGAAGAGGCGTCGGGCGAATCTTTCTCACGGATGAGTCACTTCGGCAGTTCGCTTTCAACAACTAATTCGCTTTTCACGTCGAACAGACCGGGCACAGTTCGCGCCCGCACGTAAGCTAACTGTGCGTCGCCCTTCGACGATACGATGCCCTTCAGCGTCGCGCGTCCGCGATCGACGATGATGTGAATCGACGGTATCGCCTGCGTAGCATATCGAAAGAGCGGCGAGTTCGAGCCGTAGATCGTCCGATAAAGGGCAATCCGCAGCCGATCGTCGTTGGGAGAATTGGGTAAGACCTGAATGTCATTGGTGACCTGCTTGACCCCGTCGACTTCTTTCACTCGCGCTTCCGCATCCGATTTTGTACTTGGGCGAACCACTTGCCCATGCAGCGTCACTGTTCCATCAGGACGTATTTCAAAGGTGAGCCAGTCGAAAACTCCGTAATAGGGTAATGTCACCAGCTCGTGCCTTACCTCTTTCACTATTCGAGCATTGACTTGAGGTGTGGTACCACTCGCAATCGTCGTCAAGTAGAACGCCGCCATCAGAACGATGCCTGCTACTATTAATGGTTTCTTAGTCATCTCTCTTTCATCCTCCAGCGAATGCAGCTCACTTATTATCACCCTTGAACACACGTATGGGAAAACCAAGCCGAGCCATCTTTTGCCACGGGGATTGTTAACTCAGGGGTAGTGAAGGGTTGACCGGATTATAACATCGACTCGCGCGTGTTTCGATCTTCACGGCCTATCAAAACCCCAGTATGATTCAGCACGATCTGCTGCCACCTCTAACAGGAATCTGCTAACTACGATGAGAAAAATAGGACGCCGAACGTTTGTCGGCAGCACGCTTGCTACGGGCGCTGCTGCACTTCTTTGGCCACGCCGGATCAAAGCCGCGGATGCGCGAATCGAAATCCTTGTTAACGAGCCAATCGGTAAGATCTCGCCTGAGATCTACAGTCACTTTATCGAACATCTCGGTGCCGTCATATACGACGGCATTTGGGTAGGTGAGAAATCGAAGGTTCCGAATTACAACGGCATTCGCAAAGCCCTGGTCGATAATTTGAAGAAGTTGAAACCGGCTGTGATTCGCTATCCAGGAGGCTGTTTTGCGGATCAATATGATTGGCGTGACGGCGTTGGACCACGCGACAAACGTCCAACGCGCGTTAACTTCTGGGCTGACACGCGCTACAAAACAACCAAGGCCTACGAAGATCTGGAAGGCGGGCCTCAGAAGTATGAAAGCAATCACTTCGGTACGGATGAATTCGTTGCCTTCTGCAGAATGGTCGGCGCCGAGCCTTATTTGGCGGCAAATGTGCGCAGTCGCGACGTTCGCGTTTTTCTCGAGTGGCTCGAATACTGCAATGCGCCTGCGAATCTAACAACTTGGTCGAGCGAGCGCGTAAAAAACGGTTATCGCGAGCCACACAAGGTGAGTTTCTGGGGTGTCGGTAACGAGTCGTGGGGGTGCGGAGGCGATTTCACGCCAGACGAATATGCGACTGAGTTTCGTAAGTTCACTGCCTGGTTGCCGACTTACGGCGTTCAACTGAAGTTGATCGGATCAGGTCCAAACGGCGGCGATGTAAACTGGACGCGAAAGTTCTTTGAAGGTCTGGCTCTGAAAGGTGGTCGTCAAATCGCGAAGCTTTATGGTTGGGGCTTGCATTACTACTGCGGATCAACGGGACAACAGATCGCCAACGAATACACCGAGAATGAGTGGTACGATCTTTTGGAACGCTCGAACAGAATGGAGACTTTGGTTGAGGACCACTGGCAGGTAATGGGCGAATTCGATCGCGAACGCCGCGTCAAGCTGGCAGTCGACGAATGGGGCGCCTGGCACAAACAGGATGCTGATGTTCCGCCCGGTTATCTCTATGCCTACGCCGGAACACTGCGCGACGCGCTAATTTCTGCAATAAACCTCGACATCTTTCAGCGCCATGCCGACAAAGTCGTGATGGCAAATCCGGCGCAGCTCGTAAACACGATTCATTCGCTCTTCCACACGTACGAAGACAAATTCATCCTGACACCCAACTATCATGTTTTCGAAATGTATATGCCGCATTCCGGCGCGACTGCTTTAAGAACTGAATTCATCGCTCCGAAAGTTGGCTTTACGAGACTTGATGCGCAACGTAGAGAAACTCCCGCGAGTCTGTGGGGCCTGAACGGTTCAGCTTCGTTGAGAGATAAACAGCTGGTGCTCAGTGTGGTGAATCCGCACCACAATCAACCAAGAGAAACGGAGATTGCGATTCGCGGGGCGACGATAAAGTCAGCCGAGAGCCGCACGCTAACGTCGACGGACATCCACGCGCGTAACAGCTTTGCGAATCCACAGGCGCTGGAACCGAAAGGTGCGCCCGTCAACGCAAAAGGATCGAGTTTGGTTTTCGAGTTTGCGCCGGCGTCAGTGACTCGGCTGATCTTTACTTTGAACTGACCGCGGCCTTCGCGATTTCGACCGCGAAGACATGAGTTGGTCCGAACATGTTGGAGCGGAAGACGATCCATTTCATGTCTGGCGTGAAAGTCACGTTAGGTTCGAGGCTGTAGTTGTGCCTTGACAGGTTGACGAGCTTTTCCGCTTTGAAAAATCCGGGCTTAATCAGATCCTTCGCGTTTGGCAAAACGCCTTCGGTGCGGTCGCGGGTCATTTCCGGACGGAACAGGTAAATCCACTGACCGTTCTCAGGTGCTGCGACACTGTTTGGACCACCGCCGTCCCCGGCGAACAACGTTCCATCGGGCGACACGTTGAAGTGAACCGACCATTCGTTCTTCGGAAGGTTGTACCAGATTCTTTCGCCGCTCTTCACATTGTATCCAGCAACCCAAAAGACCTGGCTGCGGGGCGTTTGTAAGTCATACCAGATCCACTGACCGTCAGGACTAAACCACTCATGTCCTTCGATCTCCATCAGCATCGTACGCCGGTGAATCTGTGTTAACTGGGTGCCGTCGGTACGAATGGTCCACGTGCGATCGACTTTGTGCCACGGCCCTTCGTGACAGTACATCAACAACGTTGGGTCGGTTGGCGAGAACTGAATGTGGTTGTACCAGTCGGTGCCACGTAACAGTGTCTTCACTTCCCCGGTTTTGGTGTTAACTGTGATGAGCCGCAGCGGCCTGCGTTCTGCAAGCCGGTTCTCCATCATCTCGCCTTTGCCAGGGTACGCATCGGCCTGTGGCCTTGGTGCTGTAGGCGGCGCGGGAAGTGTGCCCGCTTTAATCGCTGCCTCCATCTTTTCGTCGGTGGTTCCCGCGAGCAGTGTCTCATCAGCGTTGACTGTCGAAACCGATGTTGCTGGGGGTAACTTGGCAATTTCGCGCGTGGTTTTTGTGTTTAGGTCGGTTGCATAGACGGTGGTCGAACGCACGTTATTGTTTGTAACAGTTCGCGTGTAATAGACCTGGCCGGTCTTATGGCCGACGATAATCACGCCTACACGTCCATCGACGACTTTCTCGATCGCCCGCGTGCGCAAGTTGATTGTGGAAAGTCCTGTAGGAGTGGTGATCAGAAGTTTCTGTCCGTCTGGCGTGTAGGGGTTTTGATGAAAATACAAACTTGCGCTGCCCGGTTCGTCTGACAGACGGATCACGCGGTGGCCTGTGTCGGGATCGATCCACTCGCGCGGGATCTCTTGCTGGGCCGCCACTGCACTCGCGATTAGGTGAATTCCAAATGCGATCTTCAACAGCTTCATCTGCGTCACACCTTTCAGTTGAAAACTTAGATCACGAGTTGAAAAAGGCGGCGGCGTGTTTCGCCACCGCCCTCATTAGCGCTCAACATCGCGCCTCATTTGACGCTTCTCCAATCTAGAAGAAGATCCTCAGCCCGAATTGGATGTAGCGCGGCAGAGTGTTTGAAGTATTACCTGTTAGCGTTCCAAAGTTCGAATCGTAGGCCTGCCGGATTCGATATAACTTGAAACCCTCAAGTGTTCTGATATCGAAGGATAGCGCGTTCCTGGTAGCGAATCCCTCTGGCACCGGAACATGGAAGAAATCCAACGGCAGACCACCTGTCTGTGGGCCGAGAGCACCAGGTTGGCGTGTGGCATTCACAGTTCCACGTATCTGGGCGAGCAGAGTCGCTCCAGCCGGAGTCGTGGCGGCGGGCTGTCCGTTGGCCGCGGCCCAGGTGTTGTACTCTCCAGCGGTGATCGGCTGATTGACGCCACCCACGGCTTCCGTGGTGATTTCAGTCGGGAACCCCCCGAACCCATTAGGTACGTTACCCGTGTTGAAGTAGCGGAAGTTTGGATGATTGAATGCGTTGATTAGATCAACTCTGAAATTGATCCTACGTTTTCCATCCTTATTCGCGAAGGGCCACGGAATATCTTTTGAGATTGAAAAATCAAAGAACTCCTGTCGCGGCGAGCGGATGTCGAGAGTCCGCGGCGCGTTGCCGAGCGTTCCCTTAACCGGACGCATGAACGCTGCAGGATTGATATAAGGCTCGCAGCCCGACGGAGGCGCGGCATTGCCGGTTGGGCAGTCGCGCTTCCACAATGGATTGCGCAGCGGAACCCCGGGAACGATGTCAGGTCTAACATATCGATTGAAGAGTACGCCGCCGAGTTTGTTCGGATCGGTAAGAAACGGCAGGAACGGCAGTCCGCCCGGCATGCGAAAGATGCCCGAAACGACCCAACCGCCAGCCAAGGCATTGACTATCCCGTTCGAGTCGCTCAAGAACCGCCGACCACGACCGAAGGGAATATCCCAGATACCCGTGGCGGTGAAGTTATTCTTGATGTCGAATGTTGAGATAGCTCGATCCTGACGTAAATCACCTCCGAGCGACACTTGCTGACGAGCCTGGCCGGTTGAAAGCGTTCTCGTATCCGGACTCGCATCCGATGCCGTGTCGATGCTTTTGCCGTAGGTGTAGTTGGCGGTAAAGGTTATGCCGCGGTTAATGCGACGGCGTATGTCGATATAACCCGCATGACGAATTGAGTTGCCCGACGGATCGAAATATGTGTTGAGTGGATCGAAACCGAGGTAGGGAGTAAACACGCTGGAGCGTGAGACCATGATAACAGTCCCTTGAAGATTTGTGCGTCCGAGTGGATCGTTGATAAGGCCCGTTCCAACTTGCAATGTGCATGTTGGACACAAACCCGTCCCCTCCATTTGTTCAATAAGACTCACATTGCGCGGATTAATGTTAATGAAAGGAAGAAACAGATGCGTCGCCTTGTTGCCAACATATGCTACTTCCACAACCGTGTTCTTAAACAGCTCGAACTGGATCGACAGATTCCAGTTTTGCGAGTACGGCACTTTCCCACTGGGATTCGCTCCCCCGACAGCGAACGCCGGGAGGCCGAGGCTCTTGAAGAAAACCAACCCGTTTGCATCCGTTCCAAGAAGTGAATCCAGCGTACCACTGGTTCCCTGTACCGGCGCATTACCCGTCAGTCGAATCGGCTGGGTTGGATCTGCGGTAGCGCCGCTGGCTGAACCAGTCGGAACTGTGCCAAGGTTTACAAAGCCACCGAAATCAGGATTAGGTGATCGATTGTTTCCCGTGAGCGTGGCGTGCGAGATGCCATAGCCTCCGCGAACAACAAGGGAGCGTTCCTCAGTGTCGATACCGAAGATTTTCATCTTTGGATTCCAGGCAAAGCCGAAGCGCGGCTCCCATCCCCAATAGTCAATCGGAACCAAATACTTCGAACGTCCGGCCCGTCCCGCGAAGGCAAACGGTACGACGTTCACTGCGGTAGGAACGGAAGCAGGAATCGCGGCTGCCAACGGCACACCAAGCCCCGGATTATTTGCCGCGCCAGTTCCGGATGCCAGCAAACGACGCTGAGCATCAGTCAAAGGAAAGGATTGAGCCAGATCAGGACGGAAGACACCCTGCATATTGTGCTTCTCCTCGCGCGGTAACTGCAGCGAGTAACGCAAACCGAGATTGAGAGTGAGATTCGGACGAACGCGCCAATCGTTCTGAACGAAGCCGGCGAAACTTTTCCAACGGTAATCGTAGTCGAGTATTAACGGTCGAACATCGACTGAGTTTGGAACGCCAATCAGCGTGCTGGCAACTGTGTTACCGCCGTTGGCAACACCCGTCGTGCGGTTATTACTAGTGTTAAGCACACGAAAGTCCCATCTTCCGCCGGAGGCTGCAAAGAAGGGCGTCGATGTCAAACGTGCGTCACTTAGATCAACACCAAACTTCCACGTCTTGTTACCGCGCGTCCAATAGGCGATGTCGCTGATATTGTAGCGCTGTTCGATATTGAAGTTGTTGGTTGAGGCTGCCGAGCCGATGTCCGCGTTCACATAATTGTTGTCGCGTGCGATCAGGAAGAGTGGAATGCCACCTGGAGTAAGGTGCGGCAGTCCGAGTTCGCCGGCATAACTTCGTCCAGTTTTGATCGCGAACTCCGGAGAATAATCCTCGCTGAAGTTCGCTCGGGTGTAATTGAGCCTAAGATCGTTGACCAACGTCGGCGTGACGATGTTGTTGAAGGCCAACAGATACTGTTTAGCATCACTATAAATACCGGCGTTGCCATTGATATCGTTGCCCGCGCTGCGGACGCCAACCGCGGGAGTTTTTGTATAGCGGAAGTTGACCTTCGCATTGTCGGTAAAGCTGTGGTCGAGCCGAAGCGTGTAACGCGTTTCATTCTGCTCAACTGAGCGCTGCAGGAAAAAATTCCTCACATTGCCTGAATCCAGGAAGTAATCACCTGCGGGAGGCATGTTCCCAAGTAATGCTCGGCCGGCCGGATCAATGAACTCTGATGGGATGATGTTCAAAGCTGGATTAGGGTTCGCATTGATCGTGGAGTTACATTGCGGCGTTTGCAGGACCACGCCCTGATAAGTCTGATTCACCAGCATTCTTCTAGGATCATTGAACTGGCAGTACTGGTTTCCAGACGCCAATTGAATTGGCACCAGCTTCCCCTGAAACAATACGAACTGTTGATAGATAGTCGCTGCAGTTGTACCCAGGGAATTGAGTCCGAATTGAGTGGCGACACTGGCCGGAACGACGCCGGCCGACGTTCTCACCAGATTATTGAAGTTACCCGCGAGCTGGTTCGCATCAGGAACGAGGCCCGTTGAAGTGACAAAATCTTGCCGCCATCGTGGTTCGTACGCGAAGAAGAAAAATGATTTGTTCTTGCCGTTGTAGAAATGATCGCCGCCTTCACCAAACCTTGGCAGAATGATGGGGCCACCGACAGTGACTGAAACCTGGTTATAGCGAAGATTGTTGTTCGGGCGCGGAGCAGTCCCAATCGTAAAAGGTCTCGCATTGAATTTGGGATTGCGGTGATACCAGAGCGCGACGCCATTGAAACTGTTGGTGCCTGATTTTGTTGTCGCATTGATAACACCGCCTGAGGTGTTACCGAATTCAGCGGAGTATGCCGAGGTTTGAACAGTAAACTCTTGCACTGTCTCGGGCGTAAAACTCACCACCGCACGGGCGATACCTACGCCAGTATTGTTGACACCATCCGCAAGAATCGAGGTGCTTCCAGCACGCCCGCCATTTACGTTCAGGTTGAACCCAGGAACCGGCTGGCCCGAAGTCACTTCCGGATCTTCGCTGCCGGCATCCCCGGTAACGTTAGGAGCGGTAAGCGCCAAATCCAACACGCTGCGATTGTTCAATGGAACGTCTTGAATCTGACGTGACGTTATCGTTTGACTCGTCGTTCCGCTGTCGGCATTGATCAAAGGCGCATCGGCAGTGATCATTACTTGTTCCGAAACCAGGCCGGCTTCCAATATCACATTCGCAGTTGCAACCGCAGCTGTATCCACCTTTATTGGCTCGACAACCGCCTTCTTGAAACCCTTGGCCTCGACCGCCACGCTGTAAGTGACTGGATCGAGTGACTGTGCAGTGAAGGCGCCTGACTCGGTGGTTGTGACAGTAACCTTCTGACCAGTGCCCAGATTGGTAATTGTCACCATAGCCCCAGGTATCTGGGCTCCATTTGTGTCACTGACGGTTCCACTGATGCTTCCCTTATTGGTCTGACCAAACGCAGCTGCAACACTGAGAATAACGACACCGATCGTTAGCAACGCACGCATTGTTTTATTCTCCTCGATTCAGTGCAGAATGAGCCTTCACGCGTTGGGCGAGAAACGGCTTTTTAATCTTTTCGGGTTCTACTGTGCTGGAAAACCAACGTTTGAATAAATCGGCCCCTGGGGGAACCCCTCGTTGGAGGGCGGTCATTATATCCATTTCGGAGCAAAATGCTAGGCCCTTTCTTACATAAATCGGACTAACCACAACTTCGATCTCCTTTATCGCGGGCTATCCAGACCGCAATTCGAGATCACTCGACTAACTAGTGTGCCGGTTGTGCGCATCAACCATTGGAGACCGTTCGTCCGAATCAGGGCAAAGCAGACCCACTCCTTGGCAACCCTGAAACCAAGCGAACAGGTCCCGACAACCCGGATGGAATCGGCTGCACTTTGTCCATATCCTGCGCTTGAAATCGTTCGCCGTAGCGCAGATTTAGAAGGCGATAATCTGGAAGCCGGCGTCCCGCCATGTAATTCGTCGCCACGTTCGCCACTAAGATCCTGAACTTGTTATTACCGCGTCGGAGAAGATTCGTAACATCCACCTCGTAAGGCGGACACCAAACGGAGCCGGCTCGTTGTTCATTGATATAGACGACCGCAGCTTCGCGCACTGGAGAATCAAGCCAGGCTTGCATGCCTGCGCGAAGGTTTTGTTCTGGGAGCGGTTTACCATCGCCGAAATCCAATCGAACGCTCAAGCCAGGCCGCAGAAAATCGTCAGGCACCGTCACGTCTCTTTCGTAAGTAGCAGTTCCTGAAAAGAACCTCGTGGCTTCGTCATCAGTCCATGAACGCAGCTGATCCATCATCACGGATTCAGTTGTCGTTCCGAATGAAACACGCCACCCAGTGCTGAGATCAATCGCGGGAGTCGCAGTGGTCGTAGGGTTGGTATCAGTCGCAGGTAAAGTTCTCTTTGAGAAAACCAGCACGCGGGAACCATACGGTTCAAGATCAATCGCGACTGTAGTTCCTGAACCAGAGGTCGCTTCGATTTTTGCCGCGGTCACTTGTCCCGAAAAAGGATTCCACCACTCAGGTTTCATGTCTGTCACACGGAAAGTGGCCTTGACCGTTTGGCGCATGTTTGAAGTGTTAGCGACGAAAAAAATCTCGGCTGCGCCCGCGCGTCTATGCACAAATCCGATGTCTGCGACAGAGGGAGTCATCGACATCGCGGGCTGCAATAAGCTGATCAACTTGCTTCGGAGTGTTTGTTTCTCGTCTTCGACGAGATGCGCTTTGGCGGAACTACCTTCAAAAAGTCGCTTAACGATGTCATGCAGTTCCGTCTGTTCCGCCGCAGTAGCTTTCATACCCGGAACGATTGCCGGCAGGCGTCGTGTCGAGATCACAATGCCTCCGCCGCGAGTGAACTCCTCGAGCTTCCTCATAGTTTCAAGCGGAATACGTTCTACGCCGGGCAGAACAACCACGCGGTAACGAGCGGAGCCGAGCACCAGTTTGTCTTGCTCGACGCGACCAGTTTTTAAAAGGACGTCGTCATCGAAAAAATCAAATGTATAACCTGATTCGAGGATGGAACTGATGACATCAGTTCCTACGCGGTCGCGAAGGATTTCGATTAAGTGCGGATTACCAGTAGGAAAATGCGCCCAGCCATCATTATTGGGGAGGTAAAGCGCGACGTCGTTGACGGCTGTTCCCTGCCGCAACAAAAAACTCGAACGCTGTAGGTAGCGCGAGATGTCAGGCATCACGATCCACCACGGATTCTTCTCGTCAAAGACCGCCGCCGCATAAAAGCGCCAGCCTGGATACTCAACACCTTCTGCTGTGTAAGGCCAACCGTGGCCGATCAGTTGGTTGATTCCCATCAGGAAATGGCGATCGGCTTCCGCCTTCATGTCGAGCGGAGTGGCACGAAATGACGGCGAATGGAGCCACGTCCAAGTCTCAGAAGACGTGACAGACCGTCCGTAGATATGACTCGCGGAAGAGGCCCACCTCGTACCGCGTACAACTTTCCATTGAGCCCCTTCACCCTCTGGCAGATCGACGTCTGCATAACCTGAAAGCGTGACTGCGGGAACGCCATAGTTCTGAACACGCAACAGGGTATTGTTGCGCCTGGCCCAATCATGCAGCGGCTGAAGAAAGCGTTCGTGGTAAAGCTCGCTCAACGTTTTTCCCCAGTCGCGACGAATTTCAAATGTCTTTGGTCCAACGTCAGTAAGCAATGCCGGTAAATGTGGCTTGAGGTCATAACCACGTCGTTTGCTGAACTCTTCGAGAAAATCTGGCGTCCAATCCTGGTTATATACTTCGAGACTGTCGCAGAAGATGGCGTAAGGAGGGTTCGATCCGAACGCCTGCATCAGTCGATCGCCGACATTCTTCAGATACTGTTCGGTTGCCTGTTTGTCGAGATGGTTAAGAACGTATCCTTCCGCGCCGACAGCGGGACGCTTGACCTGCATGCCGGTCCGACCTGAAACGAAAAAGAGAACTTCATGTGGAGCCTGCAGTCCACTCGGAAGCCAGACTGCTCCATCACGAATGTCGGTTAGCTCGCGCAGACTCTCAGCAATGATCGTCGGTCCGTCCGTGCGTGCTAGAAACGCTGCCAATAATTTTTCGCCCGGCATCGTGTTTGGCACTGGAATCCGACGCACGTTGCCCTGAACTTTCACGCGCTCGGTACGCAGCGTTCCTGCCGCTTCAGTAATCGGCACCTGCGGTCCGCCATAAGGCCAGCCGCTGCCGAGTGTTAAATCTATTCGCAATCCCAGCTCGCGAGCTTTTGTCGATACGAATCGCAGCGCATCAATGAACTCATTAGACAGAAAGGGTAGGTTCTTGATCCCGGCTGCGGGGTTATCGGGCAATAGCGGATAAACAGGTTGCACCTCGAATCCGCCAATTCCACCCTCCTTCATTAGCCGCATCTCACGTTCAAGCTCTGATTTGGTCACGGCTGGTCCAAACCACCACCAGCGCATCATGATCCGCGCATCGTCTGGAGGTCGTTCGAATCCGCGTTGGAGTTCGGTAATGTTCTGTGCTCGCGCCGGTGTAAGAACAATCAAAGCAAACAACAAACCGGGAAGTGCGGCGAAGCTGGTTGTGAAAAATGGACAACGCTTAGGTTTACGCATCACTCACCAGAAACAGACCAGAAGTAGTGTCGAAACAAGATTCTAAAGAACGGCTTTGCCGAGTCGAATGTTGCTCATATAGTTGCGGCCATTACCAATGCGCGTTCTCGCTGATCTCGGCCCAAGGTCACCCCAAGTGAAACACTTCATTCAAATCGATCGCTGATGGACTGTTGTCGGGATCTGTTACCATCAACTCTCTCATCTGCTCCCACCAACGCCGGCAAACTTCAGTTTGAGCGATCTGCTGCCAACGTGTTTCCGATTGGATCTCGACATACGCAAACAGTTGATCGGATGCTCGGTCCAGGAATATTGAATAATTACTAACTCCGTGTTCTTTCAGCACCGCTTCGAGCTCAGACCAGATCGGATTGTGGCGCCGCTCATATTCCTCCTGACAACCGGGGTTGAGCGTCATCAGAAATGCTTTCCGGATCACCGTCAGTCTCCTTGGGAGTGCGCCGACCTGTCGGCGCTTTTATGTCTGCGGATCTTAAGCAGGCCAAAGCGGTAACAGGTCACCGCACTCCAAACATCAAAAATTAAATCGATCGATGTTGTCTTTGTTGAAGATGAATGGCGCACCCAGCCGGACTTCATCATCGGCAACCTCAATCGTGTTCAGACGTCCAGCACGCAATTCATTGTCGCTTCGCTTTAGTTGTCCTGTTATCAAAGCGTTTGCAGCATAGACGGTCAGGTACCCGAGATCGATCGTGTTCCACAGCACGACGCTCTCAACAACGCCCGCATGAACGTAAGGCTTGTTCATGTTGGGGAGTGAAAGACCCGTGACCTTCACGTCTTTGCGGCCCGACTGCTGGACGGCCTCAGCGGCGCCGGGAACAGCTGGCGCGGCAATGGCCATCACCAACTTCACATTCGGATAAACCTTCAGTACTGTCTGCGTCTCGGCAAATGCGCGATCCCGATCGCCTTCGCTGGGCTGAATGGCTACGAGTTTCAAGTCAGGATATTTCTGCGCCAGTCGCTCCTTGATGAATTTGATCCATTCATTCTGGTTAGCCGCACTCAATGAAGCGGTGATAATCGCAAACTCGCCTTTATTGTTAAGGATCCGCGCGGCTTCGTCCGTCAACGTGTAGCCGATACCCTGCGGCGTCGCTTGATTTATCAAGAAGTCGCGCGCGTCGCGTTCAGCATCAGCGTCCCACGTGATCACCTTGATTCCCTTCGCTCTTGCCTTGCGCAGCACGGTTGAAATGCCGACTTTGTTTTCGACACTCACCGCGATCACATCGACGCCCCTCGTAATCCAAGCCTCAACTACTTCGTTTTGCTTCGCCGGATCAAGATCGGTTGGCCCATCCCACAGCAATTCGACGCCCAACTCTTTCGCTGCTTCGTCCGCGCCCTGCTTGCAACTTACAAAGTAGGGATCGCCCTTCGCTTTCGGCATCAGCGCAATCACAGGTTTGCGTCCGTTCGTTGCCAGACCAGTCGCAGCATTGTTCGATCTGGTGGTGCCCTTTAATTCTTCGCGCAGCGAACGGGTTGACCACCAGTTACTGCCCGCGACAATTAAGGCAGCCAACAGAATCACCCCACTCAGGATGGCTATCTGCGAATTTCTCACTTCAAACTCCTCCTCAAGTAATTGCCGATTGCCGATTGCCGATTGCCGATTTGTCAAATCCTGTTCAGTACCTACACTCGCACGTCGTGTCGCATTTAAACGAGATGACAGGCGATCAACGAGAATCGTTCCGACCAGCAAGACTCCGGTGAGAATGCCTGCAAACTCTGCTGGCTGTGCACTTAGTCGCAATCCATTTTGTAAGATCACAATTGCGAACAAACCAAGCACTGTTCCGAGAACTGTGCCGCGTCCACCAAAGATCGACGTGCCGCCCAACACCACCGCAGTGATCGCCATTAACTCGTAACCGGTGCCCGCATCCGACTTCGCCTGACCGAGATGTGCTACATAGATGATCGCCGCGAGACTCGCAATGAAACCCGAAAGAACATAAACGAACGCCAATCGCCTCTCGACAGGAATACCTGCGTAGCGGGTGCCTTCTGCCGAAAACCCAATCGCGTAAAGGCTGCGACCATAAATCGTGCGATGGAGCCACCAGGCACAACCGGCGATAGCCACAATCAAAATGAACAGTTGTGTGGGAACGATCCCGCCAACGTATCCCTGGCCCAAAAACAAGAAACGCGGTGAAAAACCCGAGTAGTTCTCAATGCCGCCCGTAAGTCCCTCGGCGATGCCGCGAAACAGTGAAAATGTTCCCAGTGTCACGATCAGCGGCGGAAATCGAAGTCGCGAGATCATTAACGCGTTCAATCCGCCACCAATGATGCCGACTAGTAATGTCGCCACAATCGCAATGACAATTGGCAGGTGAGCGTCGCGCCATAAGCCACCCAGCACAACTGCCGCGAGTCCAATCATCGAGCCCACTGAAAGGTCGATGCCGCCCGTAATGACGATCGGCGTGAGCACCAGCGCCAGTAGTCCTACTTCAACACTGAGTCGTGTGATCTCAAACGCATTTGCCGTCGTGAGAAAATTGTTTCCCGTTATGCTGAAGACAATGCACTCGGCTGCGATTACCAGCAGCAGCACCCATTCGTTATTCGGAAACAACCGCTCACGCCATGATGGCGTCAACTGCAGCTGCTGAACTTGCGTTTGCGAGTTTGCCGCATCCATTTAAGGTCGCGTGTGTCGTCTGTCGCTAAACTGTTTTGTGTGCCGCGCGCATTCGTTCTGCTCTTCTCAGCACAAAATCTGAAGCGAGCGCTGCCAGGATGATTGCGCCCTGAATTGCTTTTTCCCAAAACGGATTAATACCGACAAATGTCAGGGCGGTTCCGATTGTTCCCAGCAGCGCGGCGCCAATGACGGTGCCTATCAGTGTGCCGCGCCCTCCAGTGATTGCTGTTCCGCCAACGACGACAGCTGCAACCGCTTTTAACTCCAAACCTAATCCCGCATTGCTCGGCACCGTTGAAAAACGCACAGCGTTAAGTAGGGCGGCCAGTCCGACGAGTGCTCCCATCAATATAAAAACCCAGAACGTAACTCGTGATGGCTCGATCCCGGCCAGTCGCGCAGCCTCGGTGTCAGATCCAACCGCATAAATTGCGCGTCCAGCTGCGAGATTGTGCAGTGCCCAACTAAACACAATGAGCACGATGATTGCAGTGCTAACAATCAGCCATTGCCCGGCACTCTGACCGAGACCAAACCACTGAAAATTCGGTGGCAGGTTTTGCACCCACTCGCCACCAGTGGTCCAACGCAGCGCATCGCGCCATGCTACTAACATCGCCAGCGTGACAATTATCGACGGCAGTCGAAGCGTTCCTATCAGCACCCCATTAACCGCGCCCATGGCTGCGCCAATCACGACTACGCTCGGCAACAACAGTGGGATCGGTACACCGGCCTTTGCCAACAACCCCGCAACAACACCCGCAACTGCAAACTGAGAACCGACAGAGATATCAATCTGGCCAACAAGAATCACTAACGTCATACCAATGCTGACGAGCAGAACCGGTACATTGTTGAGCACGACGTCGCGCAGGTTTGCTCCGCTAAAAAACGAGGGTGCGAGGATGCCAACCGCAACGAGCAGCACAACGTAGGCGAACGATGCAGACAGTTCTCGTTGATAACGATTCAGCTTCACGTCCTGAGTCGGTCTCCTTCGCCGGGTGATGCCTCAAACTGATGGCCCAACGCGAGAGCAAGAATCTTCTCCTGAGTAGCCTCCTCGCGATCCAGTGTCGACACGATCGTTTGCCCGCACATCACAGCGATGCGATCGCTCATTCCAAGAATTTCAGGGAGCTCTGATGAGATCATCAGGATCGCGACGCCCTGGGCCGCTAGCTCAGTCATCAACGCATGAACTTCTGCCTTCGCGCCAACATCTATCCCTTGTGTCGGCTCGTCGAGAATGAGCACCGATGGCCTGGTCAATAACCAGCGGCTGAGTGCGACCTTTTGCTGATTGCCACCCGACAAGGTAGAGACCGGCGCGTAAACGGCGGGCGTCTTAATGGCTAGTCTGCGAATGTATTCGGCTGCGGTTTCTTTCTCACGACGAAAATCCAGGGCTGATAAGCGACTGAATTGATCGAGTGAAGCAAGCGAGATGTTCGCGCTAATCGGGAGATCAGGAATTACGCCATGACGACGCCGATCTTCTGGAACATAAGCTATTCCGCATGCAATCGCCTGACCGGCGCTCCTGATTTTCGTAGGTTTGCCTTTAAGGAGAATCTCTCCGTAATCAGCCGGCGTCAATCCGAACATCGTCCGCGCCAACTCGGTACGCCCGCCACCAACCAGTCCAGCGAGGCCAACGATCTCGCCCGCACGGACCACAAGGTTCACATCGTGAATGCCTGAAGTGGAGCAACCCAACTGGCGCAATTCCAAAACTACCTGTCCGAAATCGACATTCTTTTTGGGAAACACAGCTGAGAGTTCGCGCCCGACCATCAGTTGAATCAATTGCTGTCGACTGACCTCAGAAATCAGCCGCGTATCGATCGTACGACCGTCGCGCAAGACTGTAACTCGATCCGCGATTTGCGGCAGTTCTTCCAGCCGATGTGAAATGTAAATGATACCGACGCCCTCGGCGCGCAGTTGCCGAATCACTGCGAACAGGTTCTGAACGTCCTCTTCTGAAAGTGAGGCAGTCGGTTCGTCCAGAATCAAAATTTTCGCTTCAGATCCGAGCGCGCGCGCGATTTCGACTAACTGCTGTTGTGGCATTGTTAAATCGCCCGCTTCAGCATCGGGATCAATCTTGGCCCCAACCCGGGCCAGCAGTTCCGAAGCTTTTTGTTTACGTTTGCGCCAATTGACACGACTCCACGCAGACGATTCTTCGACACCGATGGCTATGTTTTCGGCGATCGAAAGTTCAGGGAAGAGCGCCGGCTGCTGGTAGATCGCCGCGATACCCAGCTGTTTGGCCACGCGCGGCGAGTTGTGTGTGAGCGTTTTTCCGTTGAGTTGTATCTCGCCGGCATCTGGCGGCACGGCGCCAGTGATGATTTTAATCAGCGTGGATTTTCCGGCGCCGTTCTCTCCGATCAATGCGTGCACTTCGCCAGCTCGCAATTGAAAAGAAGCGCGTTTCAACGCGTGCACACCCGCGTACCACTTGTCGAGATCTATCGCACGAAGCAGCGTGGTGTTTTCAGCCATAACGTGCCTCAAGCGTCGCATAGCGTCGTGCAGCATCTTCACAAGCAGCGGACACTTGCGGTGCAAACTGCTGCAATCGCACGTTCTGAGTCACGTATTGGCGCGCGTCGGTCAGAGACGTAAAGCGGCCATTAGCAATCGACTGCACAAGTACATTCCCAATGACTGTGGCCTCGGTTGGCCCCGCTGAAACAGGCAAACCTGTTGCGTTGGCCGTCGCCTGATTCAGATAATTATTCTGACTGCCGCCGCCAATGATTTGGACACCTTTGATTTTTTGATTCGTCAGCACCTCAATTCTCTGGAGCACAGATGCGTAGCGAAAAGCGAGGGAGTCCAGAATAACCTTCGCTATAACCCCGACGTTGTCGGGCATTTTTTGAGCTGTTTCGGCGAGCTGCTTTGCAATCGCCTCAATCATACTGGGCGGATTGAAGAAGCGCGGGTCATCAGGAAAGATCAGCGCGGGATAATGCTGAATCGTGGCTACTTCATTCAGTAGCGCCTCATAATCAACAACCGCGCCATCCGCTTGCCATTCCTTTCGACACGACTCAAGGATCCAAAGTCCCATCACATTTTTCAGAAATCTGATGGTGCCGAATGCTCCGCCCTCGTTTGTGAAGTTGTCGCGTGCGACCTCTTGACTCAGGAGAACATCCTCTCTCTCCACGCCGACGAGCGACCAGGTACCGGAAGAGATGTAAGCCCAACCGTCGACGATCGGCGCACCGGCAATTGCGCTGCCTGTATCGTGAGTTGCAGGAGCAACGACAGTTGCGGAGTTGATTCCAAGTTCGTCAGCGATATCCTTCCTGAGCGATCCAACCGTTGTGCCTGGCGGAACGATCTCGGGTAGCAACGTCGCTGGTAGATTCAGACGAGTCAGCAGTTCACAGTCCCACGTGCGGCTGCGGGCGTTGATCATCTGCGTTGTCGTGGCGTTGGTGTATTCAGTAACGCGCTCGCCTGTTAGAAAGAAATTGATCAAGTCAGGAATGAGCAATAAAGTTCGCGCGCCCTGGTGAACGCCTTGCCGCGCGTGAACGAAGAGCTGGAACAGAGTATTGAACGGCATGAATTGAATGCCAGTGCGCTCAAAGATCTCTTCGCGCGAAACATGCGCGAACACCTGTGCCATCACGCCTACGGTCCGTTCGTCGCGATAGCAAACAGGCAATTCGACCAGGTGGCCCTGCGCGTCAATCAATCCATAATCAACGCCCCAGCTATCAACACCAATGCTGTTAATTCTCCTGCGGAGTTCGCGCGCGCGCGCCCCAGCCAAACGCAATCCTGCCTTAATTTGATCAAAGATCCTCGTAACCTCCCACCTCAGATGCCCTTCGGACACTATCGGCGGGTACTGAAACCGGTGTACCTGCTCCAACCGCATTGTGTCGGCATCAAGACCCGCGAGAAAAACTCTGCCGCTGCCGGCGCCTAGATCGATAGCGATGTAAAGAGGTGGCGACATCGGTGCAACTGTAGGGGCGGCTCTCCGTGGCCGCCCCTTTTTTGGTGGGTTAGTCATTCAACAACGGGGCGGCCACGGAGAGCCGCCCCTACAGTTGCACGCTAGACGATTCCTGACACCGCGGCACCCTTTGTGCTCGGGCGTTCCTCAAACTTGCGCCGCCGGTACTCGCTTTGTCGATAAGTTGTGAGCGGATCAATCGCTCCGCCGGCCCGCTCGCGAGCGACGGCAAGAATAGGCGCAACATCGGTGGTAAACGCCTGTTTCAGAGCGGCCAACGCCAACAACGGATCGCAGTTCTCCTGGGCTGCAGAAAGCGCGTCACGATCGACCAGATGCGCCTGCACGTATGCCCGCACCAATTCGACGGCGCTCATCATTAGCGACTCAATCGGATCTGTGACGTTGTGCGACTGATCAAGCATGTATGCTGGTTTGAAATTCGAAACTTTGTTTAGCTCCGCATCAACAAGCTCGTTGAAAACAAGGAAGAGCTGGAATGGCTTAATTGAACCGGAGTCCAAATCATCGTCACCATACTTGCTATCGTTGAAGTGGAAGCCGGCGAGTTTTCCAAACTGGATCAGCCGCGCGACGATCATCTCAATATTGACGTTGGGTGCATGATGGCCCAGATCAACGAGACAGAAGGCCTTCGGTCCAAGTTCTCGAGCGCAGTAGTAGCTCGTTCCCCAATCGTTAATGACCGTCGAATAGAAAGCCGGCTCGTAAAACTTATGCTCGATAAACATGCGCCAATCGTCTGGTAGAGCTTTGTAAATCTCGCGCATGCTTTCCAGATAACGCTCCAGTGCGCGGCGGAAGTGTTGCTGGCCCGGAAAGTTGCCGCCATCACCGATCCAAACAGTGTGGGCTTTCGAACCAAGCATCTTTCCGATCTCGATACATTCTCTATTGTGTGCAACCGCCTGATCGCGTATCGATTTTTCCGGATGTGTGAGACTCCCGAATTTGTACGAATGCGTTTGTCCGGGCTGATCCTGAAACGTGTTTGAGTTCATCGCATCGAAACTCAAGCCACGCGCAGCCGCGAACTCACGCAACTCTGTCGGGTCTTCGGGCTTGTCCCATGGAATGTGTAGCGACACGGCGGGAGTTGAACGAACGAGTTTCAGAATCGTTCCGCAGTCTTCGAGTTTCTCGTAGATGTCGCGTGGTTCACCGACGTTAGGGAAGCGCGCAAAACGTGTCCCTCCCGTTCCGACACCCCAGGAAGGAACGGCGACGCGAAATGCTTCGGCTTTCTTTACGATCTCCTCAATATCAACATTCTGCCGGCGCAGTTTTTTCCCGAGGTGTTCGAAATCTTCTTCGACCCACTCACGCGCCTTTCGGTTTTGTTCGGCAATGAACGAGTCGTCAATTTCAAAATGCGCGGCCATAACCATTCACCTCAAGAAGCCGTCCTGCAATCCGCCATCGACGGGAATCACGTGTCCCGTCGTCTTCGATAACCGAGACGACAACAACAATAAGACTGCTTCAGCCTGATCGTCAGGCTCGATAGGCGTCCGGGTCAGCGATCGCTTTGCGTAGAACGTCGCCAACTTCTCGCGCAATTCATCTGTCGACTCGTTTTCCGAAAAAGGAATCTCGTATTTTGTTAGTGACGCGATGACACGATCGCGTGGAAACATTGTGCTGCCTTTGACGACAGTAGCGGGGGCAATAGCATTGACGCGAACAAGTGGTGCCATCTCTACGGCCAACTCCCTGACCAAATGATTGGCCGCGGCTTTACTCGTGTCGTA
>DATIBJ010000004.1:0-5595 GCA_035457565.1 Pyrinomonadaceae bacterium
GGGCAGTCGAAGTATGCGCTCGTTATTGGCGCAGAGATCCTGACTCAGTACGTCGACTATTCCGACCGACAAACTTGTGTGCTTTTTGGTGATGGCGCTGGTGCAGCGGTGCTGGGCCCAACTGAGGGTAATCGCGGAATACTGTCAGCGAAGATCAAATCTGACGGGCGCTACGAAGAACAGTTGTTTTCGCCAGGCGGAGGAACGCGACGCCGACCAACTGCGGAGACGCTTGCTGCAGGCGATCACTTCTTCAAGATGAAGGGAAACGAGCTGTTTAAGGTCGCCGTGCGTTCAATGGCTGATATTTCTCGCGATGTGCTGGAATCGTCGGGGCTTTCGTCAAACGATATCGATTTGTTCATTCCCCATCAGGCAAATCAGCGCATCACCGAAGCTGTTGCCAGCAAGCTCAACGTCGATATGAGGAAGGTATATTCAAATATCGCGGTGCATGGCAATACGTCATCAGCATCTATACCGATTGCCCTCGATGAATGCGTCGACGCTGGAAGAGTCAACGAGGGCGATTTAGTTTTGTTATCGTCCTTCGGTGGCGGCGTAACTTGGGGCAGCGTGTTGATGCGCTGGTAGCGAGGGAGAATTTGATTGGCAATTGCCTGCGTATTCCCAGGTCAGGGTTCTCAATATCCGGGCATGGGAAAAGACTTAGCCGAGAATTTTTCAGCTTCGCGTCAGGTCTTTGAAGAAGTCGACGATGCGTTGGGTTTCCCGTTGTCGCGCTTGTGTTTTGATGGACCAGCCGAGGACCTCCAACTCACTGAGAACACTCAACCGGCGATTCTGTCCGTTTCGGTTGCAGCGTTCCGAGCGCTTGAAGCGAATGGAATGGCCACACCCTCATTTGTCGCTGGCCATAGCCTCGGTGAATACTCTGCGCTAGTCGCAGTTGGAGCGTTGAGCTTATCGGATGCGGTGAAAACTGTGCGCGCCCGCGGCCGGTACATGCAGGAAGCGGTACCTGTTGGCGTCGGCGCGATGGCCGCCGTGATGGGCGCCGAACTCAGCGATATTGAGAAGGTTTGCAAAGAGGTGAGCGGCGAGGAAGTCTGCTCTCCGGCGAACATTAACTCGCCGAATCAAGTCGTTATCGCTGGACATGCAACGGCGGTTGACCGCGCGATGGAGCGCTTGAAAGAGGTTGGTGCAAAGCGCGTCGTTAAGTTAAACGTAAGTGCGCCGTTTCATTGCGCGTTAATGAAGCCCGCGCAGGATCGCCTGGCGAAGGATCTCGAACGGTTGACGTTCAGTGACCCAAGGACGCCGGTTGTTACCAATGTAGATGCTGCAGTGACGACTGATGCTTCGGCACTGCGCGACTCGCTGATCCGGCAAGTGTCGTCGCCTGTGCGTTGGCTGGAATCGATGAGGCTTCTCATCGATCGGGGAGTTCAAACATTTGCCGAGGTTGGACCGGGAAAGGTTCTTTCTGGCTTAATGCGCCAAATCAATCGTGACGTGAACTGTTTCAACGTGGAAGATGCCGCGAGTCTGCATGGAGCGGTTGGTAAGGCTTCGGCCAGTTCGTAATTCACTATCAAATTCAAGAGGAGCAAACGAGATGCCCGATCAAGAGATCGAGAATAAGGTAAAGCAGATTATCGTTGACGAATTAGGAGTCGACGAAAACGAGGTGACGCCAAACGCGCGATTTATCGACGACCTCGGCGCGGATTCGCTGGACACAGTTGAACTGGTGATGCGCTTTGAAGAGGAATTTGGCATTGAGATCCCCGACGAGGATGCTGAAAAGATCCAGAGTGTGCGCGATGCTTACAACTACATCGATCAGCACAAGAAGTAGTGATGCGTGAAAGTTGTTTTTGGAGTGGGGTGACTCGTCACCGCTTTTGTGCTAAAGCGGCGATCCCGACTCATCGGGACCGCACTCCAAAGAAACTACTTCAAAGGAGTTTAAGTTGACACGTCGTGTTGTTGTCACGGGCTTGGGCTTAGTAACTCCCGTCGGCAATTCTGTTGATGAAACGTGGACTGCGTTGATGAGTGGTCGCAGTGGTGCCGACTACATAAAGAAGTTCGACGCAGAGAAGTTCCCGGTCAAATTTGCCTGCGAAGTTAAAGACTTTGACCCGTTAAAGTACGTCGAGAAAAAAGAGGCGCGCAAGATGGGCGCCTTTATTCACTATGCCGTCGCTGCGGCGCATGAAGCGGTGCTCGACAGCGGACTGCAAATCACTGACGACATCGCCGAGCAGGTCGGCACCTACATCAGCAGTGGAATCGGCGACTTCTGGGCCATCGAACGCGAGCATTCGAAATTGCTGAACGATGGTCCGAGTCGTGTCTCGCCATTCTTTATTCCTTCCGCAATTGTAAATCTTGCCTCGGGCCAGGTTTCAATTCGTCACAACGCAAAAGGACCAAACTCTGCGACGGCAACTGCCTGCTCCGCAGGAGCACATGCGATTGGCGATAGTTTTAAGTTGATTCAGCGTGAGGCAGCTGACGTGATGATTTGCGGCGGCGCCGAGTCGGCTATCACACCGATGAGTGTGGCGGGTTTTGCGGCGATGCGAGCGCTTTCCACGCGCAACGATGATCCGGTTCGTGCGTCGCGACCTTTCGAACGCGATCGCGATGGTTTTGTCATCGGTGAGGGCGCCGGGATTATGATCCTGGAAGAGTTGGAGTTTGCGCGCAAACGAGGCGCGAAAGTGTACGCCGAAATCGTCGGCTACGGAATGACCGCTGATGCTTTCCACATCACGATGCCTGACGAAACGGGCTCCGGCGCGATACGCGTAATGCAAAAGACACTGCAGGACGCGGGGGTGAAACCTGAAGCGGTCGGTTACATCAATGCGCATGGCACGTCAACGCCATACAACGATAAATTCGAGACGATGGCAATCAAAACGACATTCGGAGAACACGCGTACAAACTTGCGGTTAGCTCAACGAAGTCGATGACAGGTCACTTGTTAGGCGCGGCTGGCGGAATCGAAGGTGTGTTTTCAACTTTGGCGATTCACCGAAAGGCTTTGCCACCGACCATCAATTACTTGAATCCCGATCCGGATTGTGATCTCGATTACGTACCAAACGAACCGCGTCCTGCTGAAGTCGAATATGTGCTGTCTAACAGTTTCGGCTTTGGTGGTACGAATGCGGCGTTGTTATTCAAGCGGTATAACGGATAGGTCTTGGGTCTTAATCAACTGCATGAGAAACCAGTCAGTACCGAAACGCGGCAGCGTCGGGTTCGCGTTACGATGAGCGGGCCTCGCAGTGGACTTTAACCCGGCGCTACCGCGTTTGGGTACTGACTGTTCCATACTAAGTTTGGCGGTAGGCATAGAAGCAAACATGAAAATCGTAGTTCTCATGAAACAGGTCGCGAATAAAGACGCGATCCTGCGCATTAATAAAGATGCGACCTGGATTGAAGAGGCAGATCTCTCGTTCGAAGTTAGCGAGTCTGATGGGTACGCGCTTGAGGAAGGCCTGCGCGTCCGAGAAAAGCTCGGCGGCGAGGTCGTTGTGGTTTCGATGGGTCCTCAGCGTGTGAAGAGCGTGATCAAGGACGCTTTGGCGCGTGGAGCCGATCGGGCCATTCATATTGTTGGCGACAACCTCGCTCACCTGTCACCTTACGCAGCTGCCGCTTTGCTAGCTGACGCGATTCGTGATGAAAAACCTGATCTCGTCATGACCGGTCTTCAGTCAGACGATTACGGCTACGGGCAGACCGGCGTCATCGTCGCAGAACTGCTCGGATTGCCGCACGCGACGATTGTGATTGAAGTTGATGCCTCGGCTGAGAAGTTTCGTGTGAAGCGCGAGCTCGAAAGCGGCTGGTATCAGTGGTACACGATGTCTCTGCCTGCACTGCTGACAATTCAATCCGGCATTAGCCAGATTCGCTACGCCACGTTGAAGGGCATCATGGCGGCGAAGAAGAAAGAGATAAAAGAGGTCACACCTGCTGCCGAGGCCACCTCGCGTCCGTCTCACCAGAAGATTGAGAAGATCTATTTGCCGCAGAAGATGAAGCAGACGCAGCTGCTTGGCAATGGCGACGCGAAGGTCGGTGCCGCGGAACTCGCACAGAAACTTCATACCGAGGCCCGAGTTATCTAATTATCTATATGAGTAGTGGAATCCTTGTTTTCATAGAACATCGGGACGGCGTCGCGAACAAGGCGTCGTTGGAAGGTATTGCCGCCGCGCAGTCTCTCGCTTCACAATTGCAGCAACAGGTAACAGCCGTTGTGCTCGGAGCCGACGTCAGCGATCTGGCCCAACAGGTCGCCGGTTATGATCTGCAGAAAGTCATCCAGGCGAAGAATGCGAAGCTAGCCGACTACACGCCTGATGGCTACGCGGATGCAATGGAACGCGTCGTTCGTCAGGTTGATCCAGCTTTGGTGTTGATGACGCACACGTACCTGGTTCGCGACTTTGCTCCCAAACTCGCAGCTCGATTTAGTAAGTCTCTGATTAGCGATTGCATTCGTGCGAATGTCGATGGCGGCAAGGTGGGTTTCACGCGTCGTATCTTTCTCGGCAAGCTCGACGCTGACGTCTCGTCTGATGGCGAAGCGCCCGTGTTCGCAACCTTCCAATCCGGGGCCTATCGCGCAGATCAGGCGGCGAAGGGAAGTGGCGCGCCGGTCGAAGCGATGGACGTCGAAGTTGGAGAGGTTCGCATGGTCCCCGAGGCGCCGTTCCAGGAAGTGAAGCAGGCCGTTGATCTGACGAAGACCGACGTCATTGTCGCAGTTGGTCGCGGTATCAAGAGCAAAGACAATCTCGTGCTGGCAGAAAAACTTGCGGAAGTATTGGGCGGAGATTTGGCCGCTTCCCGTCCGATTTGTGACGCTGAATGGTTGCCGATCGATCGTCAGATCGGTTCATCAGGTCAGACGGTTGCGCCAAAGCTGTATATCGCGCTCGGCATCTCAGGCGCGATTCAGCATCTTGTCGGAATGAAGAACTCCGGAACGATTGTCGCCATCAACAAAGATCCTGAGGCGCCAATCTTCGACATTGCGGACTACGGGATCGTTGGTGATCTGTTTGAAGCCGTTCCAGTGTTGACGGAAGAGATCAAGAAGATCAAAGGGACTTAAGCTGCAGTCGCGTTACAAAACACTCAAGCATCCTCTTAGGCAGTCAACGTACAAAACATCAACAATCAAATCTTCAGTTGCATCACTCAACCTGCTATTCATGTAGCCTGAGTTGTTCCGGTGAAGCTTGACGGCCGACGTTTTGCATGTTGACCTACGCCAGTGAAGTTGGACGTTATTAATCCTGTACGAGGGAGCCTTTCAAACCGCAATTATTCCAGCAGATCTCTCAAGAACCTCCCGCTAGCCGCTGCATCTCCTGCACTACTTCATCAGGCTTCCATTCATTGCCGCTGTAAACCTTCGCGACTTTTCCATCGGGGCCAACAATCACGGTCTTTAAAGTGTGAACGATCTGATCGCTGCCCTGGAAGTAGCGTAGACCAAAGAACTGCGCTGCGCCCTTTATCTGATCTTTAGTTCCGGTGGCGAATTCCCAGTGCGTGAATGTCTCATTCTGATAACGTTCGGTGTGCGCTGC
>DATIBJ010000005.1:0-80778 GCA_035457565.1 Pyrinomonadaceae bacterium
AAGAACTTATCCCATTCATTTGTGGCCAATTTTGCGGACGGAATTCTCAGCACACAACCGATAACGAATGGTAAAAAACGGTTACATTTTTATCGTCCAAAAAACCTTCATCGAATCTATTGAGTCAGCAGCCTTGTAAACGAGAGCGAAACCAACTTCCACTTACTGTCTTGCTGCACATAAACTTCCGTCACCATGAAGGGATTGGTAACCTCATTGCCGCCGACGACTGCAACCAGGCGAATCTTGTTCAAAAGGATGGCGGTCTTATCAATGAACCGCACCGACGCTTCCTGGATCTCTACGGTCTTGTATTGAATCGTTCCGCTTTTGATGACCTCTAGTTCCTGAGTTTTGGTCATAGTTGCGCCCATGTGAACAAAGACAGCCTTTTCATGAAAAAGAGCGTCCAGGGAATCTACTTTGCGCTCCGACATCCAGCGCCATTTCTCCTTGGAGAGACTAATAAGTTCCTGTTCCGCGCTGCTGTTGCTGGTTTGCTGCTTGACCGCGTCGCCGGTGCTGCTCTGACTCAAGATAACGATCGGCACCAAGGCGATCAGAGCGAGCGCCATGATCGTCACGATCGCGCTTCGCAATACTCTGGGCTGAATCGACGTTGTCATATTGTTTTGTTTCATGGAGACATCCTTCATCACTTGCTTTTCTTACTTCTTCATCGGAGCTTCAACGCCTGAGAAGGCAAGCACAGCGTCCGGCAGGCGCTGCCCCTTAACTTCGATTGCCCGTACTGCCGAGTTCAACTCCGAGATTTCAGAGGGCGTGAAGCGAACGCCGGCCGCGCCACTGTTCTCCACCATGTGCGCCATTTGGGTCGTCCCAGGGATTGGCACGATCCATGGCTTCTGTCCCATTAGCCACGCGAGCGCAATCTGCCCGGGGGTGGCTTCTTTACGTTTGGCCCACGTCTTCAGGAGATCAACGAGTTTTGGTGGAGGGCATCCCACATTTGTTGAGTCGAACGTGATGGCGTTTGTCTTGACATCCTATTACCGGATGAGGGTCTTCCTAACTCTCTAAGTAACGACTGCGCAAGACGCCCATGTGATGCAGTTCGTGTCCGGCAATGATGTAAGCCAACGCGCGAACGCTGACTTCATTCTCGTTTGCCTTTCCGTGTCGCAACCACTCCGTTTCATTTAAGGGCCGAAAGAGTTGAATCGTTGCTCGCCGAACAGTCGCGAACTCCTCCGCCATGTCGGCGAGGTTGCGACTATCAAAGTCTGCTTCGCGCACGTAATCGTTTTGTTCATACCCCGGCAGCGGAGTTTGGTCGTTTCGTGCAAAACTTAAGGCGCGATAACTGAAGATTCTCTCCGCGTCGATAACATGGCCCAACAGTTCCTTCACGCTCCACTTGTCTGGGGCGTAGCGAAAGTTGGCCTTGTCGGAGGGAATAGTTCGCAGCAACGACAAGCTGTTTTCGATCTGTTGTTCCAGGGTTTGGATTATGTCTCCTTCCGTCACAAGCGTGACGTACTGTGAAAACTCGGGCGCGTGTTCGGTTGGGGCTGGTTTGGTGGCTGCTGCCTGACTCACGTTAAGACTCCTTTGAAAATAGATTTGAGGAATTGCGAACGACTTTGAGAACTCCTTCGTCAGAAAGATCATGATATGTTGAGGATACGCGCAACGAGAATTGCGATTGTAACAAATCGGGCCATTGCATCGAACATAAACCTAAGTGGTGTAAGTAGGAATACGCATGCATCCTTCAGATCGACGGGCTTTTATTATTATTGGTGGAGCACTGATGTTGATTGGAGGCTCCTACCTTTCGTTCAGAGTTTTTGGCGACTCGTACCTAATTGCCATCTTCACGTTGATAGGAATGCTCCTGGTGTTCGGACTAATTATAAAATACCTTGCTAAGTACAACGACAAGGACTAACGAGTTAATTGCAAATGTTTTGTATGACGTGGGCGTCAGCCAATGATTCTTGTCTCAGCTTCTTGTAGTCCTTCTTTGAACTTCATCCCCTTGGACCACTTGGGCCAAACACGCATGACCCGACACATTTCGAACGCTCTCGATACCCTACTTAGTTACGGTCGTGCTCAGACCAGGAGCGCTAACTGAGGCTCTAGCCTACCTGCTCATTTTTCTGCAATGGTTGTTCGTTGGGTCCGAGCGAAACCGATCCACCAACTCACACGAGCTGACACGCGCATTCGTTCAAAAGAGTTTTTGTACAAAGTGTAAGCGTGATCATGGATGCATTCTCACATTTCACTCTTGCTGTTTGTGGAGCGCTCCGGTCGTTTCGCGCTGGCCCTTGTCGTAGTCGGCTGACCAATCCAGTACTCGAGCGTATTCTCGGCCGGATGTATGAAAAATGTCCTCTTGCGGTGCGCCCTCCGGATCATCTAGTGTGATTAGTAACTCCAGGTCTTCTTCGCTCATGTGAAACTCCTATCGTTCGACGCTCAGTTAACGCCTTTCGAACCAGCAGCAACAGCTCTGAACTGCTGGCTTGTAAGCCAGTCTTGGAACCGAGTTTCGGCCAGCAGCGCGTCGTCGCGCGGGACGAGTGAGTCCTCGCTCAACTCCGTGCCGAAGTAGCGCGCGTGCGGATCAGCAATCACCTCGCGCGGATCCTTGTACGCATTGAGACCTCGGCGAACGAGTTCATCGAAACGAAATCGCTCGGGGCCTCCAACCTCAACGATCGCATTCAACGGGGATCCCATAGCAACTTTGCTCACTGCAGTGGCGACATCATCGGCCGCCATCGGCTGAAAACCGACAGACGGCAAGCGAACCGTGTTGCCTTTGGTAGCGGCGTCGGCGATGCGATTCACAAACTCGAAGAACTGCGTCGCCCGCACGATCGAATAAGGAATCGAGGATTGTCCGATGAGCTTCTCCTGGGCCACCTTCGCGCGCATGTAACCACTGTCGGGCAAACGATCGGTGCCGACGATGGACAATGCTACGTGATGTGCGACACCTGCGGACGCTTCGTAACTCAGCAAGTTACGAGTTGAGGTCTGAAAGAATTCCATAACCGCCGCATCTTCGAATGACGGTGAATTCGACACATCGACGACTACCGACGCGCCGTCAAGAACTTCGGCGAGTCCTTCGCCGGTGAGGGTATTTACTCCTGACGCAGGTGATGCAGCCACAACGTCGTAGCCCTGCTCACCGAGTTTAGAAACGACCTTTGATCCGATGAGCCCGCTCCCGCCAATAACCACAATCTTCATTTTTGACCTTTCGTTTGTCATGGGTACCTCCTCATTTATTCCTGAACAGATTTGAATAATCAGCGACATACGCCGGCATCGCCCAGCGAAGTGGGTGCGAAATCTGAGCGGTTACGCCTAAGCGACCGCGTTTGTCGCCCCCACGGCTTTGGTTTGTGTTGCGGGAATACGCGCGTCGATCCAGTTGGTTATGTCAGCCATCACCATCTCCTTATCAAGATCATTTAGCAGATCGTGATAGTGTCCCTCATAGAGTTTCAGGGTTTTATCGGTTGAGCCGGTGGTATCGTAAAAGAACTGGCTGCCGCTGGGGTTCGTCGCCTTGTCTTCCGTGCCGTGCAGAATGAGTACAGGAAGTTTGATGAGGGGGAATTCTCGATGCAGCCGACGAGCGGCATCTATCATCACATTTGCGGTCTGGGTTGGCTCAGACTCGCCTTTAATGAGAGGGTCATTGTTCATTGAGTCGACAAACAGCGGATCTCGCGAGAAGTTTTCGTTCTTTAAAGTGTAGACATGGACGTGCGGCGCGATGTAATCGAATCCCTTGAGCAACGAAAGAACGAACCCGCGCACCGGCAGATCGTATGCAAAGCTCTCACAGACTAATCCATCGATCTCTGATTGATGGTCGAGCGTATAAATGCACGAAACAACACCGCCTGCGCTATGACCCAGAACGAACACCGGCAGACCGGGATTTTCCGATTTCGCGGTTCTCACTAGCGTCGCCACATCGTCGGTATAGTCCTGCATCTTTTCAACGTAGAAGCGCTCACCTTCGGAACGTCCGCGCCCGCGCAAATCGATCGCATAAGCCGCCAAATCTTTCGCCGCTAATTGCTCCCCGACCCTCAGATATTGTCCGCTATGCGAATTAAACCCGGGGACTATAACGACCACGCCTCGCGTTTTTCCTGCGGGCTGCCACGAGCGCGTAAAAATTTTCAGTCCGCCGACTCCCTCAAAAGTTGATTCCTTCATTTCTCTCCTCTCCTTTCTTTTACGTTTTGTAATTCTGCGCGACTTTTGCTCTTCGCCTGCTAATGACTGAACTTCGCGCTTACTCCTTGAACGGAGCGTTGAGTAAATAGTCCACCGTTGACACGCGCTTGTAGCCCGGCACAAAGCGCTCGCCGAAATCGCCCGCGAAGTTGTCATACGTCGTCGCCGGGCGTGTCTCTACAATGCGGCAGACGGCGCGTGTGAATTGTTGTTTCATCTCAAGCCGAGGAAACGCCTCGAGGATCGCCGAGACCTGAGCCTCCCTAAGAGCCTCGTAACCCCAACCACCCCAATCGAGGCCGATGCCCATCGTCGCCAGGGCGATCTCCGTCTCCTTATGAAGTGCGATGGAGGGCGTTGAGTTGAGCGCAACGCCGTCCCAGATCAACTGGCTTCGCCGCTCATCGAGGCCTTCATTGCGAGCAAATGCGCGTGCTGCATTCGCTCCCTCCACTTCAAACCGCAGCGGTCCTTCGAAGGGTTCCGCCAGACCGAGGTCGTGCAGGATCGCCGTCAAAGCGAGAACCTCACCGTCATGAGCAGTGTGATTGAGTTGAGCCAGCTTCGCCGCAAAGAGCCACGATCGCATCGCATGGTTGAATAGATACGGCTCCGAATACTCCTGTGCGTACGCGATCCCCCGCGAAATCAGCGGAGTGTCGGGCACGGAAACTCCGGCCAACACACGTGTAGCGATGTTGCCTTGGGGCATTGGTTGGATTGCACTCATTTCACCCTCCTCCGCTGCAGTTGTTTACTCGATTACCATAATGCGGTCGCCCTAATGCTTCCCAAGACTCGGGTCTTTCCACCCCTGCAATGACGGTTTAGCTATTGGCGACCTGGTACTTCTCGCCCTTGATGAAGGCGAGCAGAGCCGCGTTAATCTGATCCTGATGTGTGGCGGTGATGCCGTGCGGTGCTCCAGGGTAGTAGATTTCCTTTGCGCCTTTGATGAGTTGTGCCGACTTCACTGCAGAGTTTTTCACCGGAACGATCTGGTCGTCCTCGCCGTGAAGCACCAACGTAGGTACATCAAACTTCTTGAGGTCCTCAGTGAAGTCCGTCTCGGAAAAGGCTTTGATACTCTCATACGCATTCTTAAGACCCGACTGCATGCTCCAGCTCCAAAACTGGTCGAGCACGCCCTGCGAGACGTTCGCCCCAGGTCGGTTGGCGCCGTAGAACGGACCTGCAAACTCCTTGTATGTCTGTGATCGATCGCTGGCGAGCTTCGTTCGGAGGTCGTCGAACAGCTCGATCGGCAACCCTT
Organism: Pyrinomonadaceae bacterium; assembly: GCA_035457565.1. Classification (GTDB taxonomy): domain Bacteria; phylum Acidobacteriota; class Blastocatellia; order Pyrinomonadales; family Pyrinomonadaceae; genus PSRF01. The sequence goes on from DATIBJ010000005.1 coordinate 5,510, forward strand.
CGGGATTGGTCGCAGACTTCAGCATAAGCGGAGGCACTGCGGCGATCAGCACAGCCTTGGCAACTCGGCTTGTTCCGTAGCGGCCGATATAGCGAGCGACCTCTCCGCCTCCTGTAGAGTGACCAACCAGCGTGACTTGGTTTAGGTCCAAGGCTTCGATCACTGCGGCGAGGTCGTCGGCATATCCGTCCATGTCGTTGCGGGATGAGGCTTGACTGGACCGGCCATGGCCACGCCGGTCGTGCGCGACCACCCGAAAGCCGTTCTGTGCGAGGAAGAGCATCTGCCCGTCCCACATGTCAGCGTTCAACGGCCACCCATGCGAGAACGTAATGGCTGGCCCAGTACCCCAATCCTTGTAGTAAATCTGCGTTCCATCTTTCGTTGTGATAGTGCTCATTTGACTCTCCCTTTCTGGTGTGAACACCTGGTAATTTGCGTTGCAAGTTCTTTCAACGAGCCAACCCATTAGTTGGCCCACTTAGAGCTGAATCTATCGCGGCCAACAGCACTTCTTCCCTAAACGGTTTGTTAAGAAAAGCAATTGCGCCCGCTTTAACTGCTTCGGCCCGAGCCTTGTCATCGTTTTGTGCGGTGATGATGATGACTGGGAGGGTTTGCTTTTCGTCTGCTAACTTCCGCTGCAATTCGAAGCCACTCATCCCCGGTAAAGACAGGTCAACCACCGCGCAGTCCGTTCGCACTAACGCATCTGAATCAAGAAAAGCCTCAGCCGAGGCAAACAGGTTGACGTCGTAACCAACAGAGCTGATGAGATTCTCAAGAGCTTCACGTACCGATTGATCATCATCAACAACCACAATAAGAGTCCTATTCTTCAAACAAAATCCTTCCCTGTTTCTTCTACTGAGATAGTCTTATCTAATGGCTGCGGAGGTTACACTTTGACTGAGTCTGTTTCTATCAGACCTTCGTATGGGTTGGCTGCGAGGACGATGAAAAGTTGATTTCTGTGCGTGAGTCACAGGCGCGTCGAAACGTGCGGACGCAGACGTTCAGCCATACGGACGAGATCCGCAAGCGATTCCGCTCGCATCTTCTGCATGACCTTTCCGCGGTGCTGCTTGATCGTGATTTCGCTGTTGTTAAACCTGAGAGCGATCTGTTTATTGAGTAAGCCCTGAACTACCAGCTCCATCACTTCGCGCTCCTTATGTGTCAATTGACTATAACGAACACGAAGGTCAGCGACGTCCGCCCGATCCGCACGCGCGAGGCGATCGCGTTCGATAGCTTGATTGATAGCTCTCAAGAGTTCCGAATCACTTACCGGCTTCGTCAGAAACTCGAGCGCGCCGGCTTTCATAGCGCGCACCGTACTTGGAATATCCCCATGTCCGGTGATGAAGATTACTGGAAGGTCAATACCCGCGGCATTCAACTCACTTTGAAGATCAAGTCCCGAAGTTCCGGGCATCTGCATGTCGAGGACCAAACAGCCTGCCGGGTCTGGCGGACAATTGCGCAAGAAGTCCTGGGCCGAAGCGTAGGTTGCTGCCTGCTGACCCGTCGAGCTGATAAGATTCTCCAGCGCAAGACGAACCGAGGGATCGTCATCGACAATAAAGATGATCGGATTCTGCGCTGTCATCATCCGTCCGCAGGAATGGGTAGAGTGAATCGAAAGGTCGCGCCAGACTCGTCATTCGGTTCCGTCCAAAGACGACCGCCGTGCGCCTCAATGATTGAACGACTAATTGCGAGACCCATTCCCATCCCTTCAGGCTTGGTCGTTGAGAACGCATTAAAAAGATGCTGCGCCGTTTGCGGATCTATTCCTGGACCGTTATCAGTTACTCCCACTAGCACCGTGTTATCTAAGATATCGCTAGCGATAATCAATGATCGTTGACGATCCTGAATGACGCGCAGCGCCTCGATCGCGTTAGCTATCAAATTCAACATTACTTGCTGCAACTGGATGCGATCGCCAGGTACTGTTGGGAGACTGCCTGCCAGGTCTACACGAAAGCGGACGCTGTTGCGAACCATCTCACTCTGCGTCAGATCAACCACTTCGAGGATAAACTCGTTGACGTTGAGCACGGTCTTTGACGGCGGTGCTTTTTTGAGTAGAGAGCGAATGTGTGCGATGACCTGGCCGGCACGCTCGCCATCGTGAATGATCAATTCTGCCGAATCGCGCGCCTTGGCGATATTTGGTGGATCAAGGGCTAACCACCGGAGCGCGGCATTACCATTCATTACGATCGCCGCAAGCGGTTGATTGATCTCATGGGCAATCGAGGTAGTCAGCTCGCCGACGGTCATCACACGGTTCAAGTGCGCGAGTGCAGCCTGCATCTCGCGCAAGTCCGACTCGGCTCTCTTGCGATCAGTTATCTCAGCTGAAATTCCAAACAAAGCGTAGGGCTCACCGCTTTCATTCGAAAGTAAGCTCTTGGTGGTAAGAAAGACGCGATCGCCGCGGTCTGTCGTCAGTATCTCTTCGCTTTCCGAAGCAGTACCCGTTTCAATCACCCGCCGGTCGCCAGCATCGTAGACACTCGCATTCCCAGGAAAGAGATCAAAGGAGGTCTTACCTAGGATCTCTGACGACTGCACTCCTACGACTTCCTCGAATTTTCGATTGACCAGCAAAAAGTGTCCGTTCAAGTCTTTGACATGAATCACCGCGGAGGAGTTATCGAAGATTGCCTGGATCAGCCGCTGTGTCTCCCACAGAGTGTGCTGCGTGCGTTTACGTTCGACTCCTTGGGCAATGATCGGCGCGATAGATTCAAGAGCCTCGATGGTGTCCTGTTCCAACGACTGTCGCGCAAACATCGCGATGACGCCTACTGTTCTGCCTTCGACAAGTAGCGGATATCCTGCAAACGAGATCATCCCTTCCCGACGTGCCCAGTCCTTGTCGCTGACGCGCTCGTCCTTCTGCACCTGGTTAGTCAGATGTGCTTTCTGCTCCTCGGCGATAAATCCGATTTTGAAGCTACCCAGAGGGATACGCGCATGCTGACCATCGAGATGCGTGTATAGGCCAGCGCTTGCTTCAAGTTCAAGAACCTTTAGTTCTTCGTTGAGCAGCCAGATTCGTGCAAACGCCGCATCGAGATGCCGCACCACGGCCGCCGCGCAAATCTGCAGCATTGCACGTAAGGACTTTTCGCTCTCGCTGATTGCCGCATTTACTTCCGCGTGCAAGACCGCGTGGCGCGCCAACCTCGCCTGTTTCTCTTGTAGGTGCTTCCGTTGACTGATGTCGCGCGCGATTCCAGTGAAGAAGCGGCAACCATCTCTGGTGAATTCGGCGAATGAGATCTCGAGTGGAATCTCGCTGCCGGATTTGTGCAACCCAGGCAATTGAGCGGCCGACCACTGAATGTGCTTCTGTCCCGTTTCCAGGTAACGCGTGATTCCAGCCTTGTGCAGATGACGTAGATACTCCGGCATCAACATGGTGAGTGGCTGACCGATCATCTCTTCGGTTGAGTACCCGAAGATTCTTTCCGTGGCGGGATTAACGATGAGAACAGTGCTGTCTGAATCGATCGTGATGATCGCTTCTGTGGCGGCTTCAGCGACAGCGCGATAATACTCTTCACTTTCGCGCAACGCCGCTTTGGCTGGCTGAGGCTCAACTAACTTCTCGGAATCAGACATGGTCCTACTATGTTCCGTTCTCGGGAAACAGACGGGAATTCACGTAGGCTAAGTCAAGGGGCTGGGCTGGTCGTTAATTCTATCGAATGTGCGCAGATTCTATGGATTGCTATAGGCGGCGTCAACGAACATTGGAACCTTTGAGCCGTCTTTTAATTCTCAGCTCGCGCCAGGACCGTTCGCATTCTATCGAATGACAAGAACACCTTTGAAGCTACTGCGACGGCGGGCAGACGCTACAAGTTGGTCGATTATTAGTTGGATCAGATCGGTTGCAAACACATATCGACGAAAACCACATGTGATCGCGAACCGTAAGCCAGCCAGATAAAACGCCATTCTATTGGGACTCCCGCGGCGTCTGAATGCCTGAAAAGTAGCGGGCCACGAAGAACAGGTACACCAGCCAGAAGACGAGCCAGACAGATCCGACGGCGCGAAGCCCAATCAGAAAAAGCACCAAACTAGGTGCGAGGAACATCGTGGTGTAACCGAGAAGCCAGAAGCGGTCGGCGCGCCGGGCATGCAGGATTCTGTCGGTGTCACTCATCCCTCCTTCAAGCGAGCACCGATAGTAATGCAACGTCGCGAATACGAGTGAGAAGGTCGCGAACCCCATCGCTATCAGCGTCCCCTGAAACAAGACTGGATTGATCTTGCCGGTCTCGAACTTGGGGTACAGAAAGAACAGCATGAAGGTGAAGATCGCGATGTTCGACGCGGCGAGTGTGTACGTTCGGGTGACATTAACTGCAGCAAGATCTTCTCTCATCAAGCCTCCGTTCTGATGTCATGCGAGGATTGAATTACCAAGCCAGCGTGCAATGTTACTCACGTAGGTCTTTACTTGATCGAGCTTCTGCGGATCCCGGCTGATTTGCTGGCCCGGTGTTTCCAAGACAAAGCTTGGACATCCCTTTGAGACGTCCCAGTTATAGTCAACGAAATGGTGAAAGCTAGATTCCGCGATTGCTCGTCCCAGTATATTTCCGTGACTGTCTTGTGCTCTCTCGAACGCTACAATCAAGTTGAAAGGCCGCTGTGTGATTCGACTGATACCGGTCGCGATCACTCGTGCATTCTTTTCACCTTCTGGCACACCGACTCCCCCTTCATGTGGATGCGCTGGGAAGAATTGAATGAATGCCGATGGATCGTTTGGTTTGCGCAATAGCTCATGAATTGGCTCAACAACCGTGATCTCTTGATAATCGCCATTGTTCCCTGAATGATAATTGGGCCACGAAATCGATGGCGTGTCGCGATCATCTGGAGATAGTCGCGATTGATCTGGATCGGGATGTTTTGTATGAAAGAAATGGGCGTCACCCAAACCGCCTAGAGTGCAAAGCGATGACCCGAGGTCCTGATGATCACGCGTCGTAAGAATGCCACCAGCTCTTTGACGGAATCGGGTGATGCCCTGACAATCGGCGACGCTTAATCCATCGCCAGCATCGACAGCAAATAACCAGAGTTGATCAAAACTTGTTTGGTCGAGACTGCTCAAAAGCTCATCGTCGCCCTCCACGTTGGTTTCGCGATTGCGAGCAGCGACTTGATAAAGCGGGCGCCCCTGTCCGTCTGTGAGTGAGCTTAGATATTCTCGCAAGAGCGAGAATCGATCGATGTGCCAGTTATCTTCTTCGGCACCTATCGTTGTTTGCAAAAGTATTCGAACGGGCTTGTACATAAGACTCCAGTTAAAACGTCCTCGTCACCTCTATATTACACACTTGATGCAATGTTCTTGCTACACCATGGTCACTGAGAGTTAACCGTCGTTCACTTCAACCTGCTACCTTCTTGCTTCTCAAAAATTGTGACACAGGAGTAGTACCAATGATCAAGCGGGCAGCACAAAAACGAGTTGTGCAAATGGTTTTTCCAGAGGATCTAAACGCTATTGCTTGCTTGGAGAGCGTGAGTCAGAGCAGCCTGAGTTTGCATTCGACGGGGTTAATTAGGAGTTTCACCGGCTGGAAATTGGGCGTTTTGGAGCGGCGGACAAAACGGGTTGGAGGGCTAAGTTTGTTGAAAGGATTGGTAGGCGCGTGGGGATTTGAACCCCAGACCCCTACCGTGTCAAGGTAGTGCTCTACCCCTGAGCTACGCGCCTAAAAGGTTGGTTTTCAAGTGCCGAAAGATTTGTCTACGGCGAGGCCCGAAATTAGCAAAGCGATTGTGTGAGTGTCAAGATAACCTGTTACTCAGCGGGACAAGCGTCAAATCAATGTATCCGGTATGCGTTGTTGATACTCATCAGGCGAGACCGTCACCAGACTATTCCAAGTAGTGCTCAACCAAACTTCGTTGAAGAGCAACCGGGACATTCTTCCAGCGTGAGACAGTCAGAGCCAGGTGGGGCAACTGATCGGCGGGCACGCGCACGCATCGCCATTGTTGGAGCTGCTGTTGGAACGACCAACGATAGTATGGTCCGTCAGACCGCCGGCTGTAGAATATTTCAGGTCCACTAGCCGGTAACACCGCAGCACCAGGAATGAATACACGCAAGCCGTTCAATAGTTGGCCTCCATCCGCCGACTCGTGCGTTTTACCTCTCGAACATCTCGTTCACAGCGTGGTGCTAAGCTCATCGAGGGCTCTTCTTTCGGCGATCACTTTGACCTTTTTAAGCTCCGTTTTCTCTAGACCAAAAAACTTCGCCATCTCGATTATTTGATCCACACTTGCGAAGTCACTGGGCTTCGCACAGAATTTCTGCATACCTGGCGCAAACTCCCGGCACTTCATACTCTTTGGGATCTTCAAGCCGAGGCCGCATGAACCTTCTTGAGAGCGATGCAAGCAGAAGTCGCAAACAATCATTCTTTGATCCCCTCCCTCAATAGCCCTGCGATTTGACGCGATCCCGGACGAGGTGCCACGCGTCAGTCGTACGACTGAAACGGACCCGCTTAACGCCAGATGCCAATCCCATTATCTGCAGCGTGCGAATACCTATCCAGTTGAAATCCAGCTCGTACCAACTCAGACCGTGACGCGCTGAAGTTGGATAAGCGTGATGGTTGTTATGCCAGCCTTCGCCGAACGTCAATAGCGCGACCCACCAACTGTTACGCGAATCGTCGCCGGTTTCGAATCTGGTTCTGCCCCATAAATGCGTGGCGGAATTGACTAGCCAGGTTGCATGCAGGGCCAGAACTAACCGGAGGAAGATCCCCCAAAGCAAGACGGACCAACCGCCGAACGCAAGCAAACCAACTCCCAGCACGACCTGAGGTACAAAAAAGAAGCGGTTTAGTAAAACATAATAGCGATCTTTCAGGAGATCACTCGCGTAACGCTCGATCGTGGCTCGATCGTGGTCCTGTGCAGTGCCACGCAGGATCCAACCGATATGCGCCCACCACCCGCCATCGCGCGGGGTATGTGGGTCACCTATGCGATCAGTATGTGCATGATGTATGCGATGCGTAGCAACCCATTGAATTGGACCACCCTCGAGTGCCAGGGTGCCACACGTTACCAGAAAGTATTCAACGAGTTTCGGTACCTTGTATCCGCGGTGAGTGATGAGACGATGAAAGCCCATGCCAATACCCAGGCTGCCGGCGATCCAGTAAAGAATGACCGCACTGATCATCCCTGACCAACTCCAGAAGAAAAGAGCGGCAATTGCGGCCAAATGACTGATCGCCAGAAAACTCCCCTGCCCCCAATTCACGCTTTGCCGCTGTGGGGCTGAAACTTCAGTGGTTCTTTCCTGGTGCATGGCGATGCTTCCTAAACACTCACGTGCCTTCTGTGCCGCTCTCCAAAATCGGTTCAAATTCAGCAAGCGAGTGCTGTCCTTCCAGCCTGGCTAACTCGACGCGCTGGTTTCGTAAAACTCTGGTGACTTTAAAAGTGCGCTCAACCTGATCTCTGCCAGGCATTAACTCAGCGCGAAATGTTAACCACATCCCGGGTGCTAACGGATTACCGAATCCTGGTTGCTTCTTTTTTCGCACGCGGCTTCTTACTCATCAGCGTGAATGAGCCGGCGCATTCGATCGGCAAACAACACATCCATTTTGTGAGGTTCTATAATGGCCGTGACCTCACCTTCGCCAAACATCGAATGCTTCAGTGTCTGTCCCTTGCGATACGTACGTGTTCGATCATATGGCGCACTGGCGCCGTTAACGCTTTTACGTATCGACCCGGCTTTATAAGAGGCTAGCGTACCGCATATCGGACAACTGACACGCGTAACCTTTCCCGTCGCGCTGACCGAAGCCACTACGTGACCGCGCTCCTCATTACAAGTCACACACATGTGTTCAATTCGATCTCCGGCTTTTAAAATCTGCTTCTCTTCCATGATGCTCTCCTCGTATTTGGTTCACGCGCCGTAAACTGTGTCCTGTCAGCTATCTTCCACGACGCGGTCGAAACGAACGCACGGCGTTCGTCGCGCGCCCATAGGGGACGGACGAGTTAGTCGTGATCGCTGTCGAAGGACGCAAACCGCCAAAGCCTTCCGGTACAACGCGCTTTACTCGCTGTCCCGTCAGTCGCTCGATTGCCCTCATCGATAACTCGTCGACGGGCGTAACAATCGTGATCGCCTTCCCTTGATTGCCAGCTCTACCTGTGCGACCAACGCGATGTACATAGTCTTCAGGAGCGGCAGGCACATCGTAGTTAATGACGTGCGACACAGCATCGACGTCAAGGCCGCGGGCGGCGATGTCAGTGGCAACCAGAACGCGTGCCCGGCCATCGCGGAATTCCCGTAAGGCTGCCTCTCGTTGAGGCTGACTGCGATCCGCATGGATGCGATTCACGCTATGATTGCGAGCTTTGAGAATATGTGAAAGGCGTTCGGAGCCGCGACGAGTACGCGTAAAAACCAGAACCTTCTCAAGCGAGTCTTCCTCGTTCTGTCGTTCAAGCAGATCAAGCAAGAGCGCAGTCTTGTTTTCCTGGGCGACTGCATATGCGGTCTGTTCGACCATCTGTGCGGCGCGGCCGCGCGGGCTCACTTCAACCAGCCTCGGTTGGGTCATTGTCGAACGGGCCAGGCTTTCTATACTCGACGACATGGTCGCTGAGAACAAAAGCGACTGTCTGTTTGTCGGCAACTTTGCGAGCACTCGTTTAATGGCGGGCAGGAAACCCATGTCCAGCATGCGATCGGCCTCATCAAGGACCAGAACTTCAACTGTAGACAGATTGATCGCGCCGCGTTCTGTGAGGTCGAGCAAACGACCTGGCGTTGCAATTACGACCGTCGCGCCGCGTCGCAAATCTGCAACCTGCGTGCGGATGTTCGCGCCGCCCATGACGATGATGCTGCGATTGGACTTCACGCGATTCAGTTCGCGGTAATTCTTTTCGATCTGGAGCGCTAGTTCTCGTGTTGGAGCGAGGATTAGCACACGCACGCCGGCACGCAACCGTTCGCTCATCCTTTGAATAATTGGAAGCAGAAAGGCAGCCGTCTTGCCGGTACCGGTTTCAGCACAGCCAATCAGATCCTGGCCGCGAAGAATGGTGGGTATTGCTTTCGCTTGTATGGGTGTCGGGATTTTGTATCCAAGAGATTCGCAAGCGTTCAATTGAGCGCCTGTTAATCCCAGTTCAGAAAAATTCATAAATTCCTTTTGCTATGTGCGAGCCTTTGAGTGTTGGCTCTTCACGTTGAGTTGAATAGGAGCGCGGAGCTCCGCGATGAATCATCATCACGGAGACTCACTGCACTTTCGGTTAGAGTTACCAGCGAGGCTCAGAACGTCGTCCGTTATTGCCGCCAAAGTTGCCGCGATTATTGCTAAAGCCACGTCCACCGCCTGCGCGAGGTTCGCGTGGTTTGGCTTCATTGACTTTCAGTGCACGGCCACCAATTTCTTTGCCATTGAATTGTTCAATTGCTGAAGTGGCTTCTTCCTGACTAGACATTTCGACAAAGGCGAACCCTCGTGAGCGTCCGGTGTCGCGGTCTTCTACAACACTTGCTGATTGAACTGTGCCTGCCTGCGCAAAGAGAGTTTCGAGGTCCTGACTGGTGGTTTGGAAAGCGAGGTTTCCAACATAGAGTTTCGTTGACATAAAGATATACCTTTCCCCTGTTTTGGGAATGAAAAAGAAGCTGCGAAACGGATTGACTTCGGCGAAACGGTAGCCGGTCGAAGGACCAGGTTCGGATGCTCTCAGTGAAGGAGCGGCTTCAAAGTGTGAAACAAGCCTGCTCTCGAACGATCCAAACGTCCGGCGCTAATCGGTTTGTGCGCAGGGCGCATCACCGTCGATGCGCGAGAGAAGGATTAACCGGGACCTATGATGCCTCATATAGGGTACGAGTTGCAAGTTTAGGGCGGTGGTTCCTATTTTTTGGATATGGAATATATTCCAGATCGGCAATGTATGCTGGGCGACAATATATGTTGGATGTGATAGATACTCCAATATGACATTCAGCGGCCTAACCCTTACTTTAGCTGGATGCCTTAGCCAAATCGCTCGTTACGCGATCCCACTCGTCATACAAACTGCGAAGCTTACTCTCAGCTTGCTGGTACTCTTCGTTAAGAGCAATTAACCGACTGGCATCGCGAACAACTTCAGGAGATCCCATTAACTGTGAAATGCGACCCAGATTCTCTTCCGCGGCCGAAATGTCGTTTTCGACCATCTCCGGAGTTCGCAGGTCGGCCTTTTTCTTTTTTATGACCTTAACTCCGTGCTTCTTCGGCTGGGTAGGCTCCTTCTTCGCGGTTACGGGTTCTTGTTTCTGAATAGCAACGGGCTGTGAGATCTCTGAAGGCTCGACCGAAACTAGATTACTTTCAGCGTCGACCGCCGACACGGCTGCGCCCGCAGAACGCAACTTCCACTCGTGATATTCCGTGTAATCACCATCGTAGTGCTCAGATCCTCCTGCCCCGTCAAGCGCAAGAATCTGAGTTGCGACTTTGTCTAGAAAGTATCGATCGTGACTGATGGTAATGATAGTGCCTTCGTAAGCTGATAGCGCCTCTTCAAGAGCTTCGCGCGATGGAATGTCGAGATGATTTGTTGGTTCGTCGAGGACCAGCACGTTCACGCGCGAGTAAATCAACTTCGCGAGAGCCAACCTGCCTTTTTCGCCTCCGGAAAGATCGCGGACATGTTTGTAAACATCGTCGCCACTAAAAAGAAACTTCGCCAGAAACGATCGCAGTTCACCGGCAGTCGCATTTGACGGCGCTACGCGTCGCAATTCCATGATGATCTCGTTTCGATCGTCGAGATCCTCGAGCTGCTGCGCGTAATACCCAATCTGCACTTTTGTTCCCCAACGTACTTCGCCAGCAAGTGGCTCGATCTTTTTCAGGATCGTGCGCAGGAAAGTTGTCTTGCCCGATCCGTTCGGACCGATGATGCCTAAACATTCACCGCGACGCAGTATGAAGCTGATATCACGAGCTAGAACGTCTTCACCGTAACCAATCGAAGCTTCCGCTACTGTCAGGACGTGGTTCCCGGTGCGTTCGATTGCCTGCAATCGGAAATTGCCAGCGGATTGATCAACTGATACAGCGTCTATTCGTTCAAGCCGTTCAAGCATCCTCCGCCGCGACTTCGCCTGCTTCGTTTTCTGACCTGCGATATTGCGCCGAATGAACTCCTCAGTTTTCGCAATTAACTGCTGCTGGTTATCGTAAGCGCGTTGCTGTGCTTCGCGTCGCTCTTCTCGTTCAACGAGAAAATCGGAATAGTTTCCGGTGTAACTCGTCGCACGTCCGTATTCCAGTTCAATGATCCTTCGACAGGTACGATCCAGGAAGTATCGATCGTGGCTGATGATCACGTAGGCAGATGGATAATTCTGCAGGAACTCTTCCAGCCACTCGACGGCCGTGACGTCAAGATGATTCGTCGGCTCATCGAGTAGCAAAACATCCGGGGCGGCGAGTAGAAGCCTAGCTAAGCCGAGGCGATTCTGCTGACCGCCTGAAAGCTTCTCAGTTTCCATGGACCACATGTCGCGATCAAAACCGAGGCCTTGAAGAATGGCCTCCGCTTTTGCCGCGTATTCGAAACCACCTTCTCTTTCAAACTCGTGTTGCAGATCGCTGTAACGCTCCAGGATCTTATCGAGGTCGTCTGTCGCCTCTGCCATTCGGTGCTCGAGTTCGTGCATCTCGTGCTCAATTTGCTGGAGATGACCAAAGGCTGCGAGAGCCGATTCATGAACTGTAGAACCTGGATCGAACTTTATGTGTTGATCCAGAAATCCGAGTCGCACCGCTTTCGATCGCACGACGTCGCCGCGGTCCGCAGTTTCATCTCCGGCAACTAGACGAAACACTGTACTTTTTCCAGCACCGTTGCGACCTACAAGACCGACGTGCTCTCCGGCATTTATCTGAAGAGAAGCGCCGCGCAAGACGTCTTGCACGCCATAAGATTTATGAACATCTGAAAGCCGAAACAGCACGTTTAGTAATTAGAGTTTACAAAAGCCAAGCGGGCGGGGAGTTTTATCTCTCTCCCACACCCGCCTTTGGAGTGCGCCGACCTGTCGGCGCTTTACCTGAGACACGTTGAAAAAGCGGTGACAGGTCACCGCACTCCAAAACTACTTTGGTGATCCACTTGGCGAAGGCGACGAAGCAGCCGGACTTGCCGGTGCTGGCGACGATGCCGGCGTTTGTGTTGCCGCCGGTGATGGTTGCGTTGCCGCGCCAGGAGCAGCGGGACGCAAGCCTAGATTGCCCGGGTTGTTGAGCATCTGGGCAGCGAGGTTGTTCACAATCTTCGCCTCGTTTATCGCAACTTCAAGCAATGCAGCGTTCAGGATGCGCTTGCGTTCATTCGTCAGACCCTGTGTGATCTGCTGACGGACACTCGGACTTTCAAGAGTTAGATTTTCTGTTTGCAGCCTCTTCTCCGCAAGCTTGAAGATGTACCACTTACCGCTGTTGAACCGAACAGGCTCGGTGTAATCACCAACCTGCATTGGTCCAAAGAAGCGAGCGACGAGCTCGGGCGGGAAACTATTGTTTTTAAGATCTTCTTCAGTTGCAAATCCCAGGTCGCCACCGCGAGCGAGCGTATTGATATCTTCGCTCTTCGCTCGCGCCACTGTCGCAAAATCGGCCTTGCTTTGCAGACGTTGATAGATACTGTCGATCTTCAACTTCGCGTCAGCTTCGTTCTTTGCGTCATCTGAGATACCGGAGCTGCTGTTGTCGGCGGGATCGACCATGATCATCGCCAACGCAACACCGCGCGCATTAACAAACTGTTGTCGATTGTTGTTATAGAAATCTTCGACCTCTTTATCGCTAATGCTGATCTTTCCATTGTACTTGTCCTGCAGATTATTTATCGCAAGATCTTTACGAGCTTCCTCTCGCAATGTCTCCATCGACATGTTCTGGTCGCGCAGGGCCTTCTCGAAATCTTCCGAGGTCATTCCGGTACTTTGTTTCTGCTGGTTGATTGCGCCGTCAATCTGATCTTCGGTCGGCAGCAGCTTCTCTCTTTCCGCGCGCTGGAACAATACTTCACGCTGAATCAGCTTTTCCAACACAGACAATCTTGCTTGCGCCAACTCCAACGGCGACAACTTGGTTATGTTAGGGCCGTGTTGTTGCGTTAGACCCCGCTCAACTTCCTTGAGCAGGATGTTTCGGCCATTGACGGTCGCGGCGATCGTACTGTCCTTATTCTCAGCTGCGCCTCCGCCGCTGCACGATGTTAAGAAAAGCGCCGGGAGGGAAATCCAGACTACCAGCATTAACACTTTTGCGAATTTGCGCACTTTCAATCTACTCCTTTAAGTCCACACCGCCGGAGGCTAATAATTAGCGCCTGCTTGACGACGTAGAAAATCGTTTGCTATAAAACTCGATTTCGATGACGCGGGAGTTCGCTGCTGTTGCCGCAAAACCCATTTATCGCGTAAGTCGAAACTAATTTAGAGGTGCAAAAATAATGGCAAAACGTTGCGAAGTTTGCGGCAAAGGCCCCCAATTCGGAAATAACGTGTCTCACGCAAATAACCGGACTCCGCGCCGATTTGATCCCAATCTGCAGTCGGTACGCGTTCAATTGCCGCAGGGTGGCGCCCGCAGAATGAAGGTCTGCACAACCTGTATCAAAGCCGGCAAAGTCGCAAAGGCTGCCTAGCCGTATTCAATTCTCAAACTCGCACCGGCGCCTCAGCGTCGGTGGGTTTTTAGCCATCCAACAACGCTACCAGTTCGATCTCCACTCGAGCATCTTTCGGCAGACCAGCAGCGGCTACCGTCGCACGCGCCGGAGGTTCATTCGTAAAAAACCTGGCGTAGACCTCGTTCATCGCCGCAAAATCCTTCATATCGGCGAGAAACACGGTCGTCTTCACAACACGGGCAAGACTGCTCCCAGACGCTTCGAGAACCGCTGACAGGTTTTTCAAAACCTGTTCAGTTTGTTCAACGACTCCGCCGCCTACAAATTCTCCAGTGCTCGGATCGATGGCGACCTGTCCGGACACAAACACAAATCCGCCCGCTTTAATTGCCTGCGAATAAGGACCTATCGCGCCTGGAGCGCGGTCAGTTTTTATGGGTGTTCTCACAGTCTGAACTCGTACGTTTGGGCTTGCCAAAACAAAGGTGGGATTCTAGCAGATGGACTAACGGAGGGCAAAAAGGGCGTGACTATACAGCCCCTTGCATTCGTTCGACGTCTAAAACTCCCGGCACACCTTTAATCGAACCGATCACCCGATCCAGGTGCTTTACATCAAACACTTCAACGGTGACTTCGATGTGACCTCTTTCGTCGTTAACTGACGCGCGTGCGTCCCTTATGCCGGTCTTCATGTCAGAAATCGCACCGGTGATCCCAGCGATCATGCCCGTTCGATTCTCCGTAATCGCCAGCAACTTCACCGCGTAAGCTGTCTTCTCCGGTCGACCCGCCCACTCAACTTCGACGATACGTTCGCGATTAACCATCAACTGGTCCACGTTCTTACAACGCTTTGTGTGTACGGCAACACCTTTTCCACGGGTGATGTAGCCGATGATGTCTTCGCCGTGCAGCGGATTACAACAGCGCGCGCGCGTTACCATCAAATCATCGACGCCACGGACCACGATCGAATCATCGCCGAGTCGTATCAGACGCTTGACCGCGCGCACTCCACTTCTGAGGCGCGATTCCTTTTGCTTGTCGAGCTGTTCGAATTGTTCCGGGCCCAGGTACTTCGCGATGACGTTTCGCGGAACCAACTTCCCGTACCCGATTCCCGCCAGCAGATCATCGACGCGCCCGTATCCGTATTCGCTGGCAACGCGCTTCATTTCCCCATCGGCGTCGCTCAACAGTTTCTTTGGAGACAACTGAAAGCGGGCTGCCTCTTTTTCGAAGAGCTTGCGCCCGATGTCGATCGATTCCGCGCGTTGTTGTTCTGCTACCCAGTGGCGTACGCGATTTCTGGCGCGAGAGGTAACTATGAAATTCAGCCAATCACGCGATGGATGGGAATTTGAACTGGTTAGAATTTCGACTACGTCGCCATTCTGAATCTGCGTCCTTAACGGAACCATCCGACCGTTGATGCGCGCGCCAGTGCAAGTGTTACCAACTTCTGAGTGAATCATGTAAGCGAAATCGATCGTGGAAGCACCCCGAGGAAGCTGGATAACCTTCCCCATAGGAGTGAACGCATAAACGTCTTTCGGATACAGATCGAGCTTCAGCGAATCGAGGAAATCCTTGGAGTCTTTTACCTCCTGCGTCCACTCGACGAGCGACCTCAGAGCTTGAAGTGCCTGGTCCTCGTCACGCGCGCCCCGTTTCCCTTCTTTATATTTCCAGTGCGCCGCGACTCCTTCTTCGGCGATCTGATGCATGTCTTCAGTACGAATCTGCACTTCGAACGACTGACTGTTTGAACCTATCACGGACGTGTGCAGCGATTGATACAGATTGTCGCGCGGTGTTGCTATCCAGTCCTTAATGCGACCGGGAACGGGCTTCCAATTATTATGGACCACACCGAGTGCGGCGTAGCAATGCCTTATCTCATTCGGCGTGATGATTCTAGCGGCGACTAGATCATAGACCTGGTCCAGGCTGATGCGTTGGCGTTTTAGTTTTTTCCAGATCGAATAGAGTCGCTTTACGCGTCCTTCAACGAGAACGAAAGGGACTTCCGCTTCGCTCATCTTCTCTTCAATTCGCGCAGTGACTCCTTTGAGAAAGGCCTCGTTCTCAGGACGACGCTTCTCCAATTGTTCCGCGAGCTCCCGATAGTCTTCCGAATGGAGATGCCGGAATGCGAGATCTTCCAATTCACCTCTAACCTTGCCCATTCCTAAACGATGAGCAATTGGAGCAAAGATCTCCATCGTCTCTTCAGCGATTCGGCGACGCTTCTCCGGCGAGAGGTAATGCAGCGTGCGCATGTTGTGGAGTCGATCAGCTAGCTTCACCAACACGACGCGCACGTCATCGATCATCGCCAGCAACATCTTCCTGACGTTTTCCGCTTGTTGTTCTTCGCGCGAGATGTTGCTGATTTGAGCAATCTTTGTTAATCCGTCTACCAGGTGTGTAATCTCCTCGCCGAAGTAGTGCCGGATGGTGTCGAGATCGACGAGGGTGTCTTCAACGACGTCATGCAAAAGACCCGTCGCTACTGAGACTTCATCGAGCTTCAGGTCAGCGAGAATGTTGGCCACTTCGAGCGGGTGAACGAGGTACGACTCACCAGATGCTCTCTTCTGACCCTTATGTTCGCGGGCAGAAAACAGGTAGGCCCTTCGCACCAGGTCGAGGTCCGCCTGGGCGTGATTTCGTGCGACCTTATCGATAATGTCTTCAATGCGGATCATCTACGCAAATACCAGCGAAAATGAGTTTTTCGACAAAATGAGTATAACAAAAAGGTGATGCCCGGCTTGAGACCGGACATCACCCGATGACTAGTAATTCGTGAAGATTTAGCCCTTGGGCGGCGAAGCAGCCTGACGTGCTTCCTCTTCTTTCCTCTTTTGGTTTGCGACGCTGAGCTCTGTAGTCCGCTTCAAAGCTGCCTCATACTGCTTTTGATAGTCGGCCTTTGTGTCCGTCTTTCCGTCCATTTCGGCCAGCTTTGCAGCCTCGAGTAACAGATTCGTTTTGTACGACCAGGCCGATTCGTTGTTGGGATTAAACTTGATGGCGTTTTCGGCCTCAGTAAGACCTTGCTTCACGCACTGCTGGGCGGTTTCAAATTCCTTTTGATCGCTTGGTTTCTTATATGAAACTGTCGCCTTGTTGTTGGAAGGATCGATGGTCGTCGTCTTGTTGGACGGCAGTTCCGTGATCTTGAATGAGCAATCCCAATCTTTACTGGCAAGAACGATGTAAGCTTCGGCGCGCTTCTCGGGTTCGGTGGCATCGCTAGCTGCCCGAGTGGTAATCCATTGGCGCAACTTTGCGTCTTCCTTAATCTCGCCGAGAAGGTAGGCGATCGCTTTGTAAGCTTCTTCGTCTTTCGGGTTTTTGTCGAGGATGCTCTGATAGGCGGCGATCGCTTCGTTGGCTTTCGCTATGTTTTCAGGCGTCTGAACTCCACGACGAAACTGGGCATGGATCGTCCGAGCGATAAACATCGGCGCCGTCTTATTGTTTGGATCGAGCTCAGCGGCTCTTCGTGAATGTTGTTCGGCTTCTGGAAACCTACCTTCGCGATAAGCTCGCGCTGCTTCGTTCAATTCATTCTTCGCACGAATCCGATTGACAACTCCACACCCTGAGGTAGTGGCAACGAGGATCGTCAAGACAACGGAGATCGTCAAAACAACGACGATCGATCTCTGAGACAGTTTCATTTATCCATGACTCCATTTTCATGAGATTGGCCGGTCAAAACCAGTGGGGTCACCGTCGGTGACCGGGCAAATCGCATGTTCATTAAGGAAGATCGTCGACTTGCAAACCAACCGGACTCGCTCCTGCGCCTTTAATGGCATCGATCACTTTTACGACGTCGCCATACTTAGTCGCTCGCGGAGCTTTGACGAAGACGGTCTTCTCGATTCGATCTTCTTCCTGTAGGTCGCTCCTCGTTTCCATACCGACCTTGTAGGCACGTTGTTCTTTCCGTTGCTGAAATACTTGCACCAATCGCTGGGAGAGGGCGCCAGTTTCATTCACGGATCCGACTGAATCCTGATTTAGTTTCAACTGCAGATCAGGCGAGATTGAAACCACCAGGGTGAGCGGATTTGGTTTCAACTTGCTCAGATCCTCATTCGGATCTCGCTGAGTTGGAATATCAGCTTTGAAGCGGCTGGGCTTCAGTGGTGTGACGACCATGAAGATGATCAACAACACCAGCAGAACGTCAATCAGCGGGGTCACGTTGATATATGGTTCCGCGGTAGTAGTGCTCCGTTTCGAATGAGCATCATCCAAAGATGACATCTGGAATTCTCCTGTTCGCGTTAAGACGTTGGCGTCGCTACGACCGGTCCGCCCTTCTTCTTCTTGTCAGCGACCAGCCCGATCTTATCCACGCCGAGTTTTCTTACCTCGTTAATGACGCTGACGACGTCACCATAACTGACGCCAACGCCACTTTTGATATAGACGATGCGATCCTGCTCGTTCTTAATCTTCTCGAGCAGCCCATCGACTTCTTCCGCCAGCTGTTCTCGCTGGAGGTGCTTTTTTGCCAGGTAGTACTCACCATCGTTCGGGATTGAGATCACGATCGACGATTCCTTAATAATGTTGGGATCAACGTCTGGATTGTTCATGTTTTTCGGCAGCGCAACTGTGATGCCCTGCTGCAAGAACGGCGTGACCACCATGAAGATGATCAGCAATACCAGCATGATGTCGACCATCGGTGTTACGTTGATTTCTGACTGAAGGCCGCCTGAGCCGCCTCCTGCTGACATTCCCATAACAAATCTCCCTTCAGATCTTCAGACTCGCGGCGAGCAGGGCTCAAAGTACCGCCCGCCGTTCGTTTAGATCAGACCGTTTAGGCTTTCAATTGTTTGGTGCGGTTCTTGATGAAGTAGTCGACCAATTCAGACGCTGAATTGTCCATTTCGACTACGAAACCATCCACCTTACCGGTGAAATAGTTGAACAGCCACACGGCAGGCACGGCCACCAACAAACCGAGAGCAGTGGTAAACAACGCTTCAGAGATACCGCCGGCGACGGCCGCGATACCAGCTGACTCTGCGTTCTTCATGCCGCGGAAGGCGTTGATGATGCCGAACACGGTTCCGAACAGCCCCACGAATGGCGCCGTTGAACCGATTGTCGCCAGACCCGATAGTCCACGCTTGAACTCAGCTGTCTTGATGGCGATAGCACGTTGCAGAGCGCGTTTCGAGGCCTCAATCTCATCGCCGGAAATGTCCGACGACGCTTCGTGCGCGCGAAACTCCTGCAAGCCGCTGCTGACGACCATCGCGAGGTGCGATTTGCGATGCTTATCGCTGATATTTATCGCCTCTTCGATGCGGTCGTTCTTAAGAGCCTGGGCAACACGTGGAGCAAACTCACGTGACTGCTTCTTGGCAGCGGAATACGTCAGGTAGCGTTCGACCATGATGGCGATTGAATAGACCGACATGATCAGCAGCACGATTACGACGGCGATAGCAACGCCGCCCATGTTCTTCACCATTTCTGTAAGGGTGAAGTGATCGCCGCTGGATGCCTCCGGGCTGGCAGCAGCGTCCTGCAAAAACAATAGAAGTCCCAGGGCTTTTGTTCCTAAAAGACTGGTTAGAATTGTCACGGTGACCCCTCCAATAGTTTTATTAGTTTAATAGCGGGCAGAGACGGTCGCCCTCGGGTCGCGATCATCGCGGCCCGAGGAATGTCGATGTTCTGCGTTATTGCGCCACGAAGTTGTACTGGATTACACCGGTAACTTTAACCGGTTGCCCCGAAAGCTTCGTTGGGGAGAACCTTGCCTGCCGGGCAGCCTGAACCGCCACAGCTTGCAGCAACGGATGGCCTGACACAGCGTGTGCTGACACCACGTTACCGTTCTCATCGATTAATACCTGAACCACGACCGTTCCTGAAGCATGTGCTGCTCTGGCGATCTGCGGGTATGGTGGCTTCGGTAAGCTGATCGCTTTACCGTTAAGAACGCCGCCCGAAATCGGGGCACGCGGTGGGGTTGGCTTGGGTGCCTCAGGTGGTGGCGGCTCGTCCGCGATCTGCACCTTCGTTGGTGCAACGACAGTTCCCGCTCCTGGTCCAGCGGGCATTGGTGCGGCAGCATTGGAAGATTCGTTGCCGAGCACAGTTGTCACGCCCCGTCGGACAGGCGGAATATCACTGGCCTTTGCCGACACTTCCTTGGGAACCAATTCCGTTCGCGTAACATCTGCAATCAGCTCTTTGCGCACGTCAACGTTTTGTTCAACCTTGACGGGCTTCGCTTCCTGCTTTTGTTCTGGTTGTTTCGCTTGCGGGACCGGTACTGGCGCAACAAGAGTTGTTAACTCGAGTTCCATCTCGCCGAGATGGTTGTCATACCAGTAGATGCCTGCCACGAAGAACGCGAGCAACAGCACCGCATAAATAACCGCCGTAACGATAATGAAAGAGCCTTTTCGCTCAATATCTTTTTTATGCGAACTAGACTCAACTAAATTATCGAACATCTATATTGTCCTCCCAATTCCGGCGCCAAATGGATCAGGGGTTAATAGCTAAAATGTTTCTCAAACGCCGACTCAAATTTGCTTGAGTGTCGTTTCAAGAGTGAAGGGGAAACAGCAGCTGTTGCGATATGAGCACACCGATTAGACTTGCAGCCGCTGTGCGAGAAAAAACTCGCCGGCCTGTGCTCAACAGACTGCCGCCACGCCCAACTACTTCCACAAACGCAGGGTCGACTCTTGAGTTATTTAATTGGCCAGCAACGGTCGCAGTCTATGCCGCATGGCATTTCAAAGTCAAGCGGTAATTAGACAACGACAATGGCCCTCAAGTTCCGTATGTAGTAAAGAAAAATACAGTATCAAGCGCGCCCGGTGCGTGGTGTTCCCTTGCCGGCATGTGATGCCACTGCGCCTCGTGCTGACGTCTTGACTGGGCTCTGAACTCCACTCTTGGTTGGACGGTTATACGCCAACGTAGCTGCTCGGTTAGCAGCTTCAATTCGTTGCTCCCACCAAACCATAATCGGGCTCGCGATAGCCACCGATGAGTAGGTGCCAAAAATCACGCCGATAAATAATGCCAAAGAGAATGCACGCAACACGTCGCCGCCAAAAAGCACCAGAGCCAATACCGACAAAAATACGAGCCCGTTAGTGATAACGGTTCTTGAGAGTGTCTGATTAATAGCGTCGTTCGTTATCGTATACAGGGATTTGCGTCGATGGAGCCGCCGATTCTCACGAATTCGATCAAACACGACGATCGTATCGTTCACGGAAAAGCCTACCAGCGTCAGAAGTGCTGCGATCACGGTGAGGCTGACTTCCCACTGGAATATCGAGAAGAAGCCGAGGGTGATGAGCACATCGTGGAAAACGGCAATGACAGCGGCCGCTCCGTAAGTCCACTCAAAACGCAGTGCGATATAGACAAGAATGCCGACGAGGGCGGCTAATGTGACTGCGATAGCCTTATTGCGTAATTGCGCTCCAGCGACCGCACCCACCGCGTCAGTACCTACGATCTTATAAGCCGCTGCGGGATCTGCTTCGAGTTCGAGCGTAGGCGGAGCTTCCGAACCAAACGTGTTGATTGCTTTTCTAACCTGATCTCTACCAGCATCGACCGTGCTTGTGTCACCTTCGAGTGGCAATTTAACCAGAACGGTGTCGTTGCGATCCGTAACCGGCTGAACGATCGCGTCACGCACTGATTGGGCAGTAAGCGCAGATCGAATAGCGTCGTCGGATGGACGCTGCTTGAACTTAATCGTGATGACCGTGCCGCCTTTAAAATCGACTCCGAGGTTAAAAGGCTGCTTGGTTGTTGCCTGTCTGATTATGGCGGAGGCAAGGCCTGCCAGCATCAGTGCAACCGAAAGGCCGATCAACCACCGTCTATGGGCCAGCCAGTCAATGTTGACTGTTTTGAAGATTTGAAACATATGAAGACTCTTACTCGTCGATCAGATACTGAGCGATTCCACTTTCCGTTTTCGTGAAAGCAGCCACATGAAAATCGTGCGGGAAACGTAGACAGCCGAAAACAGGTTCACCAGCAATCCGATCACCAGCGATACTGCGAAGCCACGAATCGGGCCCGTGCCGAAAACGAATAGGAACAGCGACGAAATGATCGTGGTGACGTGCGTATCGATAATGGTGATAAATGCACGATCAAATCCATGATCAACTGCCGATGGAATAGTTTTCCCGGTCAGAAGTTCCTCGCGAATACGCTCGAAAATCAAAACGTTGGAGTCGACGGCCATACCGATTGTCAGAATGATTCCGGCGATACCTGGTAACGTTAGGGTGGCACCAAAAACGATTAAGCCCGCCATCATCAGGATCATGTTCAGCACCAGCGCGACAACGGCATTCACTCCCGAGCCGCGGTAGTAAAGCAACATGAAGAAAACAACGAGCGCCAAACCGACTAATGACGCGCGGACACCTGCTCTAATTGAATCCTGGCCGAGGCTTGGTCCAACCGTTCGCTCTTCGAGATACTCAATTGGCGCAGGCAAGGCACCCGAGCGCAACACGAGCGCTAGATCTTCGGCAGATTGTTTGGTGTAGTTTCCCTCGATCATGCCGGAATCGAAGATCTGCGATTTGATAAAAGCAATCGACTGCACCTCGTTGTTGAGCACGACGCCCATGTATTCATTGATGTGAGCGCCGGTCCAAGCGCCAAACTTTTCAGCGCCATCCTTCTTTAAAGCGAAATTGATTTCGTATTGATCAGTGCCACCGCCACGAGCCTGAACGGCAGAAGCACTTCTTAACTGACTACCATCAATAATTGCCGGCGATTCAACCACAACCCACTTCGTGGGTTTCGGCTGATTCTGTTGGCTTGCCGCAGTCTCCGTTCTTTCAACTCGCTCTTTATAGGGCAGAACACGTCGATTGTTTGGCATCGTCCCACCGAGCGAGGCCTTAGCTTCGTCCTCCGAACTGTAAGTCTGCGACGGCATTGGACTGGGAGGACCAATAACGTGTACCAACTCCAGCTTCGATTGTCCTTGTAGTAAATTCTTTATTCGCTCCGGATCCTGGACGCCCGGCATCTGCAACAGGATCTGATGCGAGTTCTGCGCGCCGTGCGTTTGTAGGGTGGGTTCCGTGATGCCGAGTGCGTTAATACGACTGTCGATAATGTTCAGCGCCTGAGTTGTCGCATTATCGGCTAACACTCTTTGAGCAGCGGATGTCATTGTCCAAGTTAGCTGAGCGCCGGATGCTGCATAAGTCCACATCGAAGTATCGTTGAGATCCAGTTTCTTCTGAATCGCATCCTTCGCTTCGTTCAACCTCGACGCGTCGCCAATCTCAACGATGACGCGATAGTTGCCGGGGCTCGTTTCCGACTTCCCTTGCTTCACTTCAATGCCGGCTTCTTTGGCTGCGTTCTCAGCAGCCACAGCGTCTGATTCAGTAATACTCTTCAGATACTCATCGGTCTTGACGCGCATCACGAGATGCGATCCGCCTTTAAGATCGAGACCAAGGTGAACATTGTTCTGGAGCGTCGCCTTCATGCCTGACCAGGTGAAGTCCTTAAGAGTTGGTTTCCGACGAGGACCGATAACTGCGTAGAGACCAAGGAGCGTGACAACTACGATGATGATTGTGCGCTGCAGGAGGTTCTTTTTCTTCATTACAAATGACGAGTAAAATCTAAGCCTTCTCTTCTTCGTCGATCGCAGCTATCGCGGTTCTGGCAATCTCCAGGATCGATTTATCCGCGCTGCGAATCAGGAAACTGCCGTCCTTAACGCTCGTGATCGTACCGATGACTCCGCCGGTGGTAACCACTCGATCACCAATCTTGAGAGTCGCGATAGTTTCCTGAAGCTGACGTTGACGTTTTTGCTGTGGCCGAATTAACAAGACGTAAAAGACGCCGATGATCAGCAACATCGGAACGAAGCCGCTGAGCGCTCCTAGTCCGCCTTGTAAAAGGATTAGAGAGAGAACCATAAAGTTATTGCCATCCAGGATAAGTCGATTTCCAAATCTCCACGCGAGCGAGTATTAACGATCAGACAAACAGATACGGCTGGTCTGCGAATCTATTCACCATTCGCATTCAGCCGCTCGGTGAACTCTCGCCGGAATTTGGGGAAATCGCCAGACCGGATAGATTGCCTCACGGCCCGCATGGTGTCAAGGAAGAACGCCAGATTATGGTGGGTTAAGAGGATACTGGCGAGCATTTCGCCCGAAAGATAGAGGTGTCGCAAGTAAGCTCGCGTATGCCGTTTGCAAACCGAACAGCCGCATTGCTCATCGATGGGATTGCTGTCTTTCGCCCATTGAGCGTTCTTGATATTCAACCTACCGCGAGACGTGAACGCCTGACCGGTTCGGCCATTGCGCGTCGGAAGAACGCAGTCAAACATATCGATACCGGCGGCGACTGCGTCAACCAGATCTTCAGGAGTGCCTACGCCCATCAAATATCGGGGACTATCTGCGGGCATTAGCGGCGCCAGCTCATTGATTACTTCAAACATTACTGACTTCTCTTCGCCAACGCTCAGGCCGCCCAGGGCATACCCATCGAAACCGATGGCAACCGTCTGCTGCAAACTCTCACGTCGGAGCTTCAAATGACCGGCACCCTGAACAATGCCGAAAAGAGCTTGTGCACCGCTCAATTCACCAGTTTCAGCGGTTCGCCCTGTGTCGAAGCCCGAAGCTTGTAGCTCGTCAAACCGCAGGCGGGATCGCTTACTCCACCGGGTCGTCAGCGACATACTGCCGGCCGTGTCTTCGAAGGACGCGTTTCCGGGAGCGCATTCATCGAAGGTCATGACGATGTCAGAACCGAGTGCCGCCTGGACCTCCATGGAGATTTCTGGCGAAAGAAACTGCAACGAGCCATCTATGTGAGACCGAAAGTGAGTTCCCTCTTCGGAGATTTTTCTCAGCGCGCCAAGACTCCAGACTTGAAAGCCGCCGGAGTCAGTAAGCAGCGCCCGATTCCAGCCAATAAACCTGTGCAGTCCACCGCACTCTCGAATAGTTTCAATACCGGGCCTGAGCCAGAGGTGATAGGTGTTTCCGAGGATTATCTTTGGATCTAATTCCGGCGACTCAAGTTCTTCGAAACGAATGCCTTTGACGGTTCCCGCGGTACCAACAGGCATAAAAACGGGCGTTTCAATTTGGCCGCGTCGTGTAGTTATGACTCCGGCGCGAGCTTCACCGTAACGCGCGCTGACTTCGAATTGGATCGGTGGTTTCAATCTATTCAATTACCGCCGGCTTTTGTCTCAAAAGTCAGATCAAGCTCGAGGCGGAAATATTTGGTTCGTGTTAGTTCGTATGACTTTGTGGATCATCCTTGTTTTTCTGGACAAATGGAACGATCCACGAAATCACACTAACTAACACGAACATTCAAAACCGTAGACAGTCGCTGCGCTCCTGTTCTGACTATTCACGACTTTTTCGACTCTTCTTATGTCTTTCGATAATTCTCAGGGGCGTCGCAAAGAAATCGAACTGCTCCCGCAAACGATTCTGTAGATATCGTTCATACGAGAAGTGCAGTCCCGGCTTTCCACCGGAAGTGAAGACGACAAATCGCGGCGGCCTGACTCCGACTTGTGTCAGATACTGCACTCGCAAACGTGAGACTCCGCCTTTCGCTGGAGCAGGAGCAACGCTCCCGCGTGGCTGGGCAATCGCGCTTTCAAAGAAATCGTTGAGCCGCGACGTGGGAATTCGGCGGTTCCGCGCTTCGTCGGCCCTTAATACCAGCGGCAATATCCGTTCGACTCGTTGGCCAGTTAAAGCAGAGATCGTTACGACTGGTGCCCAGTCAAGAAACTTCATCTTGTCGCGCAGACTGCGCTCAAATTCGAAAGCCGTGCCCGTCTGTTTATCAGCAACTGTGTCCCACTTGTTGACTGCAAGGATTATTGAGCAGCCCGACTCGACCGCGTAGCCGGCGATGTTCGCATCGAGAGCGGCGACACCCTGCTCCGCGTCAATTACTACTATGGCAACATCAGCGCGCTCTAGACTCTTTCTCGCCATCACCACAGACAGCTTTTCAGCCATCAAGTCGGTCTTTCCTTTGCGACGTATACCGGCAGTGTCGATAATTCGAAATCGCCGCTCGGGAGTCTCCAGAACCGTATCGATCGAATCTCGAGTTGTTCCGGCGACCGGAGAAACGATCACGCGATCTTCGCCGAGTATCCGGTTTAGCAGAGACGACTTACCCACATTTGGTCGACCGACAATTGCCAGTCGCAACTCACGACGTTCGTCGTCTTCAGCATCTTCCTCGTCGGATGGCTGATGATGGTCCAATGCTGCTACGACGGCATCCAGCAGCTCGCCGACTCCAATGCCCTGCTCTGCTGAAATCGGAAACACTTCGTCAAACCCAAACTGATAGAACTCAGTCGCTTCGTTTTCCAACTTTGACGAGTCGGTCTTGTTGGCCGCAACAAAAACCGGCTTACCTGTAGCGCGCAGCAACGACGCGAGTTCCTCGTCGAGTTGAGTGATTCCCTTTCGAGCGTCGACTACCCACAGCAGCAAACTCGCGTCGTCAATCGCAACGCTCGCCTGTTTCAGTATGTTCGCGGGAATCACCGCCTCATCATCCGGCACGATGCCGCCGGTGTCGATCAACGAAAACTGTCGTCCAGACCATTCGACCTCGCCGTAGATTCGATCGCGCGTGATACCAGGTTCATCACCGACGATGGCGCGCCGTTCACCGATCAGACGATTGAACAGAGTCGACTTACCGACATTTGGGCGGCCAACGATAGCAACGAGAGATGGATTTGTAGAAGAGAGATTCTGCAATTCAGTTCACAAGATATCAGTCAGTATCGAAACGCGGTAGCGTCGGGTCAGTGTCCGTGTTGAGCCCGCTTTTCGAAACGAAGACCCGACGCTACCGCGCTTGGGTACTGAGCCGGAATTTATTGACTGTCAAAAAATTCGCGGGTATAAGCCGTTGATGCAATTTCGCTTTGGCCTCGGGAGGTTTATGAAAAGGCTTTGGCTGGCTGCGCTGTTGATTGTTTTTGCGAGCTTCACTACGCAATCACAGGAACTCGCGAAGCAGCAGCGCGATTCAGAGAATCACATTCAATTCAGAGCTGGGGCGGTTTACAGTGCTGCTCCTGATCACCGAGACGCTGAAGGACGTTGACGATGCCGCAAACACCACGCGGTTCTTTGAGTCCTTTTAAGATCAAACAACTCAATTAAAAGGAGTCGCCGTGAAACGCAGAGGTTTCCTTAAAGCCAGCGCCGCCGGATATGCGCTGGCGTTGGTCGATCCTGTTTCTTCATTCTCCGAAGCAAAGGAATCAGCCCCTTCGCCTCCGGCTTTCGAGCTCGAGGAGATGTCATTATCGGAAATGCAGCAAGGGCTGCAATCCGGTAAATACTCCGCGCGTTCACTTATCGAAAAATACGTCGATCGCATCAACGACATCGACAAGCGAGGTCCCGCGCTCAACTCGGTGATCGAACTGAATCCCGACGCCGAATCGATCGCGGCTGCTTTAGATCGTGAACGCAAAGAGAAAGGCTCTCGAGGTCCGCTCCATGGTATTCCTATATTAATAAAGGACAACATCGATTCAGCTGACCGGATGCGAACCACTGCCGGTTCCCTGGCCTTATTACCTGCCCGACCCCTCCAAGATGCATTTGTCACGAAGAAGCTAAGAGACGGCGGCGCAGTCATTCTCGGTAAAACGAATCTGAGTGAGTGGGCAAACATCCGCTCGAGCAAATCGTCGAGCGGCTGGAGCGGGCGCGGTGGCCAGACGAGAAACCCGTATGTTCTCGATCGAAATCCTTGTGGCTCGAGCTCGGGTTCAGGCGCAGCTCCCGCGGCGAATTTGTGTGCCGCTGCAATCGGAACGGAGACTGATGGTTCCGTCGTGTGCCCGTCAAACGCCAATTCGCTCGTGGGGATCAAACCGACACTCGGACTAATTAGTCGTGCGGGAATAATCCCGATCGCCCACAGTCAAGACACGGCTGGTCCAATGGCGCGAACCGTTGCTGACGCGGCAACACTTCTCGGCACGTTGAGTGGCGAGGATCCACGCGATCCGATCACCAGAGAGAGTCGCGGAAAGAGCTTCACGGATTACACGCGCTTCCTGAATCCGAATGCATTGAGCGGCGCACGTCTTGGAATCGTGCGTAAGAATTTTGGTTTCAACGACCGTGTCGATCGCTTGCTGAACGATCTGATCGCAGAGATGAAAAGGAAAGGCGCCGTGATCATCGATCCAGTTAGCATTCCGACCGCGGGCAAGTTTGACGATTCCGAGTTGGAGGTTTTGCTCTACGAGTTGAAGGCTGATCTCAATGCGTACCTCGCCACACTTGGTCCGCAGGCGCCGGTTAAGTCGTTAAAAGATGTCATCGAATTCAACGAGAAGAACCGCGATCGTGAAATGCCGTACTTCGGACAAGACCTGTTTATTAAAGCCCAGGAGAAAGGACCGCTGACGAGCCCTGCTTATATCAAGGCGCTAAGAAAAAACCGTCTGATGTCGCGAACTCAAGGCATCGATTTCGTTTTGAAACAGCACCGACTCGATGCGTTGATCGCGCCTACCGGTGGTCCTGCGTGGCCAACGGATCTAGTTAACGGCGATCACTTTACGGGTGGTTATTCGACGGCGTCGGCAGTTGCTGGCTATCCACACATCACAGTGCCCGCGGGCTATGTGTTCGGTCTGCCGGTGGGAATATCATTCTTTGCAGGTGCTTACAGTGAGCCGACGTTGATTTCGATAGCGTACGCGTTTGAACAGGCGACGAAAGCGAGGCGGCCTCCGAAGTTTTTGCCGACTGCGGATTTGAGTTTATAGCTCAAGATTAAATTGTGCAGTCGGGAAGGGGTCAAGCGGCAGATGAGGTCAACTTGCTGAGGCGACAATGAGCGCGCCCCCGCTACTTAGCAATTTTGAAGAAGCACTCCCACCGAGTCTGCGTTAATCTCCGGTACGAAAGGATAGAGATATGCCACGAGCAGCCACTCAACCAAAAAAGAGATCCATCTACGGCGTCCACCCTGGTGTTGCGATGACACAGAAATGGGTTGCCGAACTAAAACAGAAGACCGGAAAGTCGCTTGAAGAGTGGCTCAAACATATTAAAAAGGCCGGACCTAAAGATGAGCAAGCGCGCCGTGAGTGGTTGAAGACTGAGCACGGGCTGGGGACAAATACTTGCTGGTGGCTCGCCGAACGCTCGGTAGGAAAAGGCGACGAAGTTGGTGATCCTGACACCTATCTGCAGGCAGCCGAAGGGTACGTAGAGAAGATGTTTTCTGGTGGAAAAGCTGGGCTGCGACCGATCTACGACGCTCTCCTGAAGCTGGGCTTGAAAACCGGTAAAGACGCGAAAGCATGCCCGTGTCAGACCATCGTGCCCCTTTATCGGAACCACGTCTTTGCGCAGATCAAACCCACTACTCAAACCCGGATCGACATGGGGTTTGCGCTTGGAGACATGAAACCACAAGGACGCTTGATCGATACGGGCGGTTTTGCGAAGAAGGATCGCATCACACATCGCATTCCGATCACATCATTGAAAGACATCGATGACGAAGTAAAGCACTGGTTGAAAGTTGCTTACGACCGAGATGCATAAAGACTGTCCGTGGTCCGTAGTCAGTAGTCCGTAAGGGGCTTTCTTCTTTGTACTTTGTACTTTGGGTTCTGTTGACGATGGACTAGACGAGGACAACGGACCACTAACTACGGACCACGGACAAACTCACGGAACATTATGCCTACAAAGCAAAAAGCTGCGCCGCGCATGAGCGATGAAGCGGTTCAAGCAAAAACTGGAAAGACGTGGAAGCGGTGGTTTGCGGTGCTCGATAAAGCGGGCGCACAGAACATGACACATCAGGAGATAGCTAAGTACCTCTCCGAGAAACAGAGTGTGCCTTCGTGGTGGTGCCAGATGGTAACGGTGACCTATGAACAGCAAACCGGACGACGGGTCAATCACGAGCGCCCGGATGGTTTTCAGATCAGCGTAAGCCGCACAGTCAATGTACCTCTCGCAAGACTCTACAAGACATTTGCCACCGACAAAGCGCGTAGCACGTGGTTGAATGAGAACAAGCTGCAGGTGCGCAAGGCCACTCCGAATAAGTCGATGCGCGTCACGTGGAGTGATCAAAAGACGGGTCTTGAGATCAACTTCTATCCGAAGTCTGAGAATAAGAGTCAGGTGGTCGTCCAACATTCCAGGCTCGCGAACGCTTCGGCGGCAGCAAAGATGAAAACCTACTGGATTAAGGCTCTCGATCGTTTACGTGAAAGTCTCGAAGGTTAGATAGTGTTCGATAAACTTCAGTTTGTCGCCGAGGTGCGGAGGCATCTACCTGCAATGTAAGATGAATCTCACCGAGCGTCGACGACAAACTAAAAAGTCTATCGAACATTCTAAGATGAAAGCTTCATACGTCAGATTATTTGCAGACGACCGAGGCGAATCACATTTCCAGGATGTTGTTACTGACCTCGGCCGACTGAACTTCGCTCACGGAATCCCACCACTCTTTGTTTCCTACGGTTTCGCCGCATCCGAGGCTTCCTTTTTTGGCGCACCCTCCGGCTGGGAGTCTGATTGGCATCCCTCATCGGGACGTCATTTGTTCGCCGTCTTGTCTGGAGTTTGGGAAGTGACAGCGAGCGATGGTGAGACGCGAACGTTTTCTGCGGGCGATGTGCTGCTGGTCGAGGACACAACTGGAAAGGGCCATACCTCACGCGTGCTTGGCAGCGACGAATCGCTTGCGCTGCTTATCGTGTTAGCTGATTAGATGAATACCACCAACGGCAGTTGGTGGATTGTTCAAGTCCAGCCTACAACCACGATCCTCCATCACTCCTACGCGCCGCGAACGAACCAGAACACTAGAACTCTACTGAATGCGCGGCGCGTCGAGTTCTTAATCACTTTTGTTGTAGGTCGGACCTGAACAATCCCCCAACTGCCGTTGGGGGTATTAAATGAAAAACCGTTTGCAGTAAAATTCGACGCATGAAATCCTCACAATCCAAAACCTCAAGATCCAACAAGGACCATTTGAATCTCGGCAAATTGGGAGAAGCTTATGCGGCTGCGTACCTGGACCAAGTCGGTTATCAACTAGTTGCTGCAAACTTCACGATCGCTGTCGGTAGAAACTTGCGCGGTGCAGTCCTCAACTCAGAAATCGATCTAATCGCTTACGACGGACCGACGCTCTGCTTTATCGAGGTCAAGACGCGAGCATCTGACTGGTTTGCTCCGCCGCAGGTCAATGTCGATCGTCGCAAGCAACGTCAGATCGCTCGCGCTGCAAAGGCGTATAGACGAATGCTGCAAATTGAAGACGAACCGTATCGCTATGACGTGGTGACAGTAATACTCGGCAATGAGGCGGGTGAGACAACCACGCCGACTGTGGAACTACTGAAGAACTACTGGCGAGACGAACAATTCAAGAAGCGCTACTCCTATGGCCTTTATGACTGACTGCACCTAAGGGAGTACCGGTTCTTCTCTAGTTCTGTCCCACTCTCGACGTCGTCCTCGGGGGCGCATTCTTCACGTACTTATCGAACCAGCTCAGCATTTCATAAAGCACATGATCGATACTTTCGCGACCCGAGTATCCATGCGCTTCGAACGGCAACATCACAAGCCTTACTGTCGCTCCATGCCCCTTCAGCGCCTGGTACATTCGCTCTGACTGGATTGGGAACGTGCCCGTGTTGTCGTCAGCTTCACCATGAATCATCAGGATCGGTTCATTGATCTTCTGCGCAACCATGAATGGCGACACACGGATGTACATCTCCGGCGCCTCCCAAAGCGTGCGTCGTTCACTCTGAAAACCAAAAGGCGTTAGTGTCCGATTGTAGGCACCGCTGCGAGCGATACCGGCGCGGAACAGATCAGAGTGGGCCAACAGATTTGCGGTCATGAACGCCCCATAACTGTGTCCACCAACGCCGACTCTTTCCGGATCGGTAACACCCATCTCCGTTGCCTTATCAATCGCAGCTTTTGCGCTCATGACGATCTGCTCGACGTAGGTGTTGTTGACGGTTTCAGGATCGCCAACAACAGGCATAGTCGCATTATCAAGAATCGCGTAGCCCTCGAGTAGGAAAAACAAATGGGATGGACCAACTATCTGGGTCATACGCTGCGTTGAACCAGTGATCTGGCCTGCGGTTCCCGCGTCGTTGAATTCGAGCGGATAGGCCCACACGACAGTGGGGAGCCTCGTTCCTTCCTTGTAATGGGGCGGCAGATAGAGAGTGAAAGAGCATTGCACACCATCAGCGCGCTTGTATGTCACCAACTGCTTCTTGATTCCTCGAAGTTGTGGCGTAGCGTCGGGGAATTGAGTCAATGGGCGCGATGTCGCAGATGCTGACGTCGTTCGAATAAAGTAGTTAGGTGCTTCTGTCGGACTCTCACGACGAGTAATGAACTGGGCTGCGTCCTCACTTAATAACGCAACGACACCTTCATATGCGTTCGCCTCACTGCGGAAGAGACGTTCCGCCTTAAGAGTTTTGAGATTAAACCGATCGAGGAAAGGCCGATCACCTTCCGGTGACGCACCGCTGCCAACCAGGTAGATAGAGTCGCCGTTCTGCCACATTACGCGCCGTCCAGTCGGGGTCAACCGCGCGACCGGAGTTCCTGGATCGTTGTATCGATCCTGTTGATTACGACTCCAAACAAGCTTCGGAGCTTCGCTCGGTTTGTCTGCGTTGAGCATGAACGTTCTCACCCAACGTTTGTCACGTTCGTAATCACTGATGAACACAAGACCATCGCGCTCACCCCACGCCATGCCGGCAAACCTGTGTTGCGTTTTGGTCAGCTCAGTAGGCTGGCCCGTGAACGGCGCTTTTAGCATTACCACGCGATCGCGAAAGTCGACTTTCTTTTTGGGATTTCCATCATCCAGTGCCTGCGCCCAAACGAGTGTCGATGGTTCGGTTGGTCGCCAGCCGTAGGCACGTGGTCCAGTGCTGACACCGTCAATCGGAATCTGATCAGCGAGAGGCAGGCTCGCGAACTTGTGCACTAACTTTCCTTTGTTGTCCCAAACTTCGACGTTGCGTGGGAAGGCAGATGCTGGAAACAAGTACGAGAATGGACGATGAACGATTCCCACCAGCAAATACTGACCATCGGGCGAAGGATCGTACGCCTGGAAAATTCCCGGCTTCCCTACCAGCGTGGTCTTTCCGCTCATGGCATCGATCAAAGCCAACTGCGATGTCGCGTAATATTCAAACAGATCTTCATCGTGCGGCGTCTTCAGCAAGTCTTCATAAGTTCTCACGGGACCCGCACGACCTGAACTCTCCTGGCTATTTGGTTCACGTGGAATTACCGGCGCTGCTGGTGCAGGCGCGCGTCCTGCAGGAATCAATTGCACGATCAGCGTTTTCGCGTCTGGCATCCAGTCTAAAGCATCGCCGTATGCCGTATTGGCAGTGACGCCTTTCAAGTTGCGAATCTTTCCAGTCGCAGTGTCGCCAACCCAAACTTCAACGCGTGTTGGAGTGGTATTTAGAAACGCGAACATTCGTCCATCACTACTCCATTGAACGCCGGTGATTTTTGCGCCGGGCGGCAATTCGACTTTGGTCTCAGTGCCCTCTGGAATCTTTTTCAGAGACATGGCAACGGAGTATTGGAAACGATGCGGAGAATTCGCAGCCGGGTTGATCCGCTGACCGGCGAGACGCAGCATCGGTTGCGCGAGATCTGCGAGCGGCGGATAGCGCAAACCAGTTAGCAACAGCATGTGTTGTCGATTCGGACTAATTGAAGCCGCAGGTGTGACCGGGGCGTTCAAGATGTCGAGCACTTCTTTAGGCGGCTTTTTGTAGCCAGTTTGTGCGAAGCCGGCAATCGCGAACACCAACAGGATGAAAAGGGTTTGTGTGCTGACCCGAAGTTTAGCGTGCGGTCTCATAACAGATCCTCCGCGGTGCAGATGTTTGGATAGGAAGGTTAGCCTTCGAAAAACTGGAAGCGTGAAGTGAATTATTGGAGCTTGAGCGATCGTTGTCAACGGTAGAAGCAGGTCCACAGATTACACAGATTAAGAGCTAAGACAGTTAAGTTGAGTGATAGTGTTTAGGCGCTCGATTAAGGTGGCACGTAAACATGCTGACTCAACCTTGCTGTCTGAGTTCCTAATCTGTGTAATCTGTGGACCTGCTTCGCTTGTTTTATTTTTGATCGAACAGTTGACGCGTTTCGGATCTGCAACTAGACTGCGCGCATAGACTCAACCGTTGCGGGTCGGTACCGGCGTGCGACATAGAGTTAAAACAACGGTGCAATGTTATTGGGTTGATCCCCTCTCGCATTGCACCGTTTGTCTGTTTTTCCTTCACCTCCTAAACTGCAAGCACCGTTCGTCGCATGTCATCCAAACCGCACCTGCCCACGAACCGCCTGGAGCGTCTCAAGCGTACGATCGCGCGACTGACGCGTCGTCGCGAACAACTGGAGACGTTGAGCGGAAAGTACTGGCTCGCGCGTCGGGCGATTTTTCTGACAGGCTCTGTCCTGGCTCTCCTCACCTGGCACTTCGCCGGAGGAAACGTCGCGCTGATTCTCGCACTCGGATTTGTATTCGTGTTCGTAGGCGTCGCGATCTACCACAATCGAGTCCGCGAAAGCATTACTCGACTTGGACTAATGCTCGAGATCAAGAACGTGCAGATCGCCCGGATTAATCTTGACTGGGAGCATCTACCTCTTGCTAGCGAATCGCCGCGCGATCCACAACACCCATTCGAAACCGATCTCGATTTAACCGGGGATAGATCACTGCACCGGCTGCTCGATACCGCGGCGACAACTGAAGGAAGTCGCAACCTGAGAGCCTGGTTGCTCGATAACACACCGGACACGTCTGTTATAGAGCAAAGACAATTGCTCGTCAGTGAATTGCAACAGCTCTCTCTATTCCGCGACAAGTTGCACTTGTATGCGCTGCTCGTTAGCAGCGATTCGCCTTTGAGAGATCGCAAAGGTTATAGAATCGATCGGTGGGATTCGCGTACATTAGTGAGTTGGGTTGAGCATGCGATTCCGTCAGATTCCTTACGTCCGACGGTCATCCTTCTGTCATCGCTCGCGGCCGTCCACATCACTCTTTTCGTCCTGGGCGCGCTGAATCTGCTTCCCTTCCTGTGGCCATTCAGTTTCCTTCTCTATATCGCTGCGGTGATCTTCAAACAGGGACGAATAGCAACAGCCTGGGGCGAAGTGCAGGATTTGGAGAAGGCTCTGCGGAGGTTTGGCGCGGTATTTAAGTATTTGGAATCGCGCGGATGCAGCGGTCTGCCACAATTGCAGAAACTGTGCGCTCCATTTCTGGATCCGCTTAAGCGACCTTCAGCTGAGCTGGGCCGCATTGAACGAATCGCTGCAGCGTTGGGTCTGAGAACAAATGCGTTGCTGTGGCTAATTGTTCATGCGTTCGTTCCCTGGGACTTCATCTTCACGCTTCGACTTGAGCACCTAAAAAAAGAGATCAGTCAGGAGTTGCCGCGTTGGTTGAATGTTTGGTACGAGCTTGAGGCGCTGAATTCCCTCGCGAACTTCGCCTGGCTTAATCCGCACTACACATTTCCCAAGATCGTTTCAGGTCAGCACTTGTTTGCCGCGCGAAGTCTCGGACACCCATTACTCAAGCCCGAACACAAAGTCTGTAACGACTTTCGTCTTGACGATCAGACGCAGGTAGTGCTGCTGACCGGCTCGAACATGGCGGGTAAGAGTACGTTCCTGAGAACCATTGGCTTGAATCTTCGCCTCGCGTATGCCGGCTCGCCTGTGAATGCCGACTCTCTTCAGTTATCGCTTTTCAGACTCTTTACTTGCATCAATGTCAGCGATTCAGTTCAGGATGGCCTGTCGTATTTTTATGCGGAAGTGAAACGGCTGAAACAGTTGCTCTCGGCAGTTGAAGCGGGAGATGAATTACCGATCTTGTTCATGATCGACGAGATTTTCAGAGGTACAAACAATCGCGAACGACATATCGGCAGTGGCGCCTTCATCCGCGCTTTATCCAGGCGCAAAAATGCTGTTGGTCTGATTGCGACGCACGATTTGGAGCTGACGAAATTGGCTGAAGAGATTCAGGGTATCGCAAACTTCCACTTCTGTGAGGATGTGAGCGACGGCCGCATGGTTTTCGATTACCTCTTGCGCTCCGGACCGTGTCCAACAACGAATGCCTTGAAGATCATGCAAATCGAAGGACTGCCGGTCGAAGGATGAAGAGTATCCACAGATTACGCAGATTACACAGATTGAATCTTCCACAGCTGACTTGAGTGTTTAAGCTACGGGGATATAAGCAACGCGGGAACCTATTGATCAACTTAGCTATGTAAGTCTCAATCTGTGTAATCTGTGTAATCTGTGGATGGCTTTTGGGGTCGCTTGACAATGCAATTTGAACGGCTAGAATCCCAAATGCTCCAAAGCGGGAGTAGCTCAGTGGTAGAGCATCGCCTTGCCAAGGCGAGGGTCGCGAGTTCAAGTCTCGTCTCCCGCTCCAAGATCTTTAAAAGGGATGAAGGATGAGGGATGAAGGATGAAAGTCAACTTTCGCCATCAGTTTTCATCCCTCATCCTTCATCCCTCATCCTTTGCAGCGCGGCGGCGTAGCCAAGTGGTAAGGCAGAGGTCTGCAAAACCTTTATTCATCGGTTCGATTCCGATCGCCGCCTCCAGCTAACTCACACACACAAGACTTACATACACGCTAAATTGTTACCCTTACCTGACAATTCAGGCGGTGTGCCGAAAAGTGTGCCGACTCTGGAGATGTTGGTAGCGTTTTCTCTAGGTGAGACTGAGTGGGAAACGCACGTCCGAAGTGTCCGAACGAATCAAAAGCCCGCGTCCTTATATTAAAGACAACGGGCTTGGTAAAGGTCGTCCGAAGTGTCCGAGGTTGTTTTACAACGCCATGTATCGCAAACGCTTTTCCAATGCTGCGAACTGATGTTCCTCAGTCGGATGCGCATGGCCATGTTTATCTTGCTGTGGCCCAACATCGCTTCGAGTGTTACGAGGTCAACTCCAGCTTGTGCCATAAGTGTTGCCCAGGTTGCGAAGGTCGTACAACCTGAAATACGCCAGCTTGCTACGCTTGAGTGTAGATGTATGGCCATCTTCGTTCCCGACCAGGGCACGTGGCCACCCGTAGACATGGCAGCGCCGTCATCTCTTCCGCGTGCTGCTGAACAGCCTCGGACTCAGGTGCCCCGCACCAATTCAAACACCGTAATCTCCGGCGAAGAGCCGAAGCGGATGGGGAAGCCGGTGGTCCCGATGCCGCGGTTGACGTAGAGTTGGGCGCCGGCTTTTTCGTACCATCCCCTGACGTAGGGCGTCTCCAGGCGGCTGAGGGAGAGGCCGCGGCGGAGGAACTCGAGTGACAACTGGCCGCCGTGAGTGTGCCCGGCCAGCGTCAAGTCGATGCCGAGTTCGACCGCGCGATCGAAGTCGGGCCAGTGGCTCAACAGAATGTTGATCGTGTCCGGCAGCACAAGCGGCTTGATCGTTCGTAAGTCCGAGAGGCTGTCATCGACGCCGATCAGATTAATCGTCTCTCCGCCCAATCGGATGGACGCTCGCTGCTGGCGCAGGATGCGGACATCTTGCGCGGCGAACAACTGGGTGATGGATTCTTCCGTTTGGGTCTCCGTTTCGTGATTCCCGAGGCAGCCGAAAACGCCGTAGGGCGCGCGGAGGCTCGCGAGCGCCTGGACCACATCGCCTTGCGCCGCGGGGTCCCAGCCGAGGAAGTCCCCAGTCAGCACGACCAAGTCGGCTTTCAACTGGTTGGTGATCGTGACGCAACGGCGAATTTGGTCCGCGGGCATGAAGGGGCTAATGTGGAAATCGGAGAGCTGGACGATACGAAAGCCCTCGAAGGCTTTGGGCAGGCGCGCCAGCTGGATGCGCTGGTGAGTGGCTTCCACGTCGAGCCGTCCGTAGAGAATCCCGTAGGCCGCGGCCACGAACGGTGTGGCGCACAGCGCGATGGCCGTCTGCTCGAGGAAGCGGCGGCGGGTGGGCGAAGGCAGGGCGATTTCAGCAGGCTTGGGAGCGGGCGCGTGAGCTGCCGCAGCCTTGCGCGCGCGACGATAAACCCATGCTGCGGCACGCGCCGCGCGGTCTATGGTCCAGAAAACCATCACCAGACCGAAGCCCGCCAACGACCCGACCATCCACCACGAGAAAGCGCCTGCAATCAGAACGCTGTGTAGCCTCGGGTCGGCCGGGCGAGGTATATGACCGATTCCAAAGCTGCGGAAGCTGTAAGCGAAGAAGAACAGATAGACAACACCCGCGATGACTGCGAGCCAAGCGCGCCCGGGCTTCCCGGGGATGAATCGCTCGCCAAGGTCGAGGACACGGCGAATCCAGAAGAACTGGCTGGCAATAAGCATAACGAAGATGGCGAAGAAGAGCAGGGCACGGAAGCGCCCCAACTCGCCGGGATGTATGAGCAGGAAGGCGGAGAAAGCAAAGACCAACGAGAAAATGATGACGCGTTTATAAGCTCTGAGGAAACCGATCATCCGTGGCATCTTCGTGGCTGACAGGCCGGGTTAGCAGCCTCGTGGCAACAAATGCCCGGTCGGAGCTTCATACAACTCCTGGGTCTAAGGCATAAACTAGATGGTTAATCCCTCGGCTCATTTGTTTCCAAACGGGTCCCTGGCCAACCTTGCCGCTCTCTATCCGTTCAACAGCCTGCCAGAGTTGCATCGCCACTTCGAACTTGCGATCCTGGGCCTTTCTGAGCGCGGGCAGAGCGCTTTCGTCACCTAAGTCACAAAGAAATCGATCGGCCGCCAATGAACAGGTTTGTTCGGATCTCTTAATGTCTCAACCCTTGGGCCAATCGCCTCTTCCTCCAGTCGCGCCGTCGCCTTCCGATTGGCTTGAGGGCGCGACGAGCCTTCTACCAACCCCCTGAAAACTCAAAGTGCAATCTGAAGAAGTCTTGTTAAGATGCGCCCAAAGCGAGATTGCTGTCTGTGCACTAACACACATAGCAGGGATTCAGCCGTCAAGAAAAATTTCTGATCGACGATTAGCGCTTTACGTTTATCTGGTGTTTTCTGTCTACACGTCTCAGCATTAAAAAAGAGCGGCTGTAGTAAAAAATGTAGTAAGTCGCTGCATCGCTGTGTGCCTGAAACATCCCTCATAGACCAGCGGCTTCAGCTTCTCGAGCGCCGACTGATCGCCCCTACTCCAATCCTGCAAAAGCATTCTTAGTCCGTCCTTCGCAGAAAGCATGCTTTTTTAGGCACCATCTAACTTAGCGAAGTAGAGACGCACGACAACCGCGCCTTACCCCTTCGGTTGAGCTGTTTTGAAGGCACTTAGGCACGTACGCTCAGATTTGAGTAATCGAGGGCCAGCGAGTCGTAGCTCAGAGACATCCCTTCAATCTCAGGACGTGCGAATCGGTACGCCTGTTCATGAAACAGTGGCAGGATCTGACGCTCACGCACGATAATTTCTTCGATTTGCCTGTAGACCGCGTGCCGCGCCGCTGGAGACGTTTCGGATCGACCTCGAGCTATTAGACGATCCACCTCAGGAAGTCCACAGATTGGGCCCAGCAAACCGCCTTTGCTAACTAGAACACTGGCGAACGTATCGGCGTCTGGAAAGTCCGCAACCCACCGGCCCAGCACGCAATCGACAGAGCCGGCGGACACTGCATCGAGCCATTCCTCCATCGTCTTATTTACGATTCGCACCTTGACGTTATGCTCACGAAGAGCGCGCGCAATCTCTCTAGTAAGGGCCGCGTACTCCCCAAAGAAGACCGGATTGACAACGGCAGTTAGCTCAATCTCACCATCGTGCTTTGAGTCACTGCTTGCCGCAGCACTTTGAGTCCGCGAGGTGTAGCTGGAGTCATGGCCCAAGAGTCCTGGTGGAATAAGTCCTTGAGCAGGTACGGCAATGCGTCCAAGCGTCTGACGAACGACGCTCTCGGTGTCGAACGATGCAGCCAGCGTCAGACGGAGTTTCTTCTCCTTGAGTGGGCCGTTATGAACGTTGAAAGCAAGGTAGTAGGTTGTGAGTCTGGGTATCTCGTGATAGCCCGCCGCAAATTCCGGCTCCCGTCGAAGCGCTTCTGCGTCGGCCGGCAAAAGGTCCGCTGCTAACGAGAACCTTCCCGCACGGAATTGAGAGAGAATCTCAGTAGGCGACACGCCGAAGTTGAAAGAGAGTCCTTCACTCTTAGGATATCCCGGTCGCCAATAATCTTTGTTTCGTTCGAGTTGAAGCCTGACACCTGGTTCGAACTGTACTACTCTGAATGGCCCAGTCCCCACGCTGCCGTCCTGCCAACTGTTTCCGAACTTGTCGCTACCCTCTGGTACGACTGCGGCAGCGTGATAGGAGATGAGCGCCGGGAAAAACGAGATGGGTTCTTCGAGTTCAATCGAAAACTCTTCAGCAGAGTGGATCTTGAATCCGGCTAAATCCTTCAGCTCACCGTTAAGCAGCGCTTTGGCGCCGCGAATACATGAATAGGTGAATCGACTACCAGCGTTCTCTTCGTTCAGCAGCAGACGTTCAAAGGAATGCCGCACGTCTCTTGCTGTGACTCTGCGGCCGTCATGAAAACGCACCTCCTCTCTAAGACGAAAACGATACCGTTTACCTCCTTGCTCAGATGTGAAGCTTGCGGCCAGCCATGGTCCAATCCTCGCGCCCCCCAGATCACGTGTGAGCGTCTCAAAGATACTTGGCAAAACCTCAGCATCTTCGACAGTGCCTGCCAACGAAGGATCTAACTTGTGCAGGGTTCCCGTGATTGGGATCTGCAGAATGCCGCCTCCAGCTCTTACGCTGTCGCTTGTTCTCGCACCCGCCTCCAGTTTGCCCATCTCAGCATAGTTAACGTAGGGTGCGCTACCGCGAAGATTCAGACCAGCTACTTTCGCATTCGCGAGTCGATAATCGACGTCGTGGAATAGTGGCAAGATCGTCGCCGTATCTTGCAAGAAACTCTCGTATTTTCTGTATAACGAAGAGCGAACGCCTGGCCTGCTTTCAGTGCGCGCCTCTTCTAAGATTTGGTCACCGTCAGCTGACGAGACGTAGGAGCGATAAAGACCAACTCGCGAGTGAAACAAACCGTAAGTGAAGTCGTCCGGATCGTCGTAGTCGACGTTCCAACGCCCTATGAATAGATCAATTCCAGAACTGCTCTGGAATGCTTCCAAATACGATGCCATCGTCGGGGTAACCACATCTACCTTTACACCCAATTCCTCCCATATTGACAGCAAGCTCGTCAGAAGTGCTTTGTAGCGATCAAGGAGAAGCGGATGAACGGCGGCTCGCAAAGTAAATTCACCTACTTCCGCTCTCCGCAACATTGCAGCCGCCTCGTCGCGGGTAAGCGTTTCCCGTCGTCGGCCTGGATCATGCCCCAGCATGCCTGGCGGGATAAGACATACAGCTGGTTGAGCAAATCGGCCGAGAGTTTGCCAAACCAGATCGTGTGTCCTCACCACACCGGAAAGAGTGCGGCGCAGTTCAACATTCTCAGTCACAGATTGATTAGTTGAATTGAACAGGCAGAAATACGTATTCTTACGGGGCGACTCAACAAATCCGCTTCGAATGCGAGGATCACGAAGAAATTCTTCCAGATCCTGGGGCGAAAGATCTCTCGCCAGATCAATCTCACCCGAACGCAGCCCGGATGAGATTTCGGAAGCCGTTAAACCGGCCCGAAACTCAACGCTGTCGAGATGAGCCAGAGAACCTTTCCAATATTTGTCGTTACGTTCAATAACAATCTTGTCGGAGCTAAATGAGACTATTTGAAACGGACCGGTGCCTATGGGAATGGATCTGTCATCATTCTCGGTAAGCGTGATTCCGGTTTTGAAATCAGTGAGCAGTGAGGGATAAATAGAGAGTGGCTCGGACAACTGGATTTCCAATCGATTCGGAGACGGCACCGAGATACTGCTGAGCTGACCCGCATTACTCTTCGCAAATTCACCGGCTCCACGGATTGCGGCGAAACCTGGTGGTAACTCACGCGCAACGCGAATGCAGCGTTCAAAGGATTGCTTGACTGACTCCGCGGTCATAGGCTGGCCGTTTTGAAAACGCACGTTTTCACGAAGAGTAAATGATACTGACGCACCATCGTCTGATACT
This sequence comes from Pyrinomonadaceae bacterium, assembly GCA_035457565.1. Taxonomy (GTDB): domain Bacteria; phylum Acidobacteriota; class Blastocatellia; order Pyrinomonadales; family Pyrinomonadaceae; genus PSRF01. The sequence goes on from DATIBJ010000005.1 coordinate 47,575, forward strand.
TCCCACTTCTCACAAAGTGAGGGAACGAGGTTCCCTTCGTGATCAGTGGCAAGGAGAGTCTCAAACACGTTCGCAAGAATCTCCTGCTCCTCAATCAATTCCATATTTACCGGATCCACTTCACCGAGCGGGTTGGCCATGGCTACTACTAACCGTCCTCCGATCGGAATCTCTTTCTGCGGTTCCGTTTCTTTAGCTGCAGGGGCGAGTGACGATGCTTCCTCGAGATATTGGTTCGCCTGGTCGTATTCGCCACGCAGATTGGCCAGGGTTGCAGCCAACGTGAGCATGTGTTGCAGGCTGTCGGTGGCGCTCGCTTCACGAGCGGCTTCGATTGATTGGTGAACGAGACGAGTAGTCTCGACCACTTTGCGCGCCTGCCATGCTGTCTCAGTCGCAAACAAAAGCGCTGATACTGTTTTGGCTTTCTGATTTTGCTTTTCGGAAAGCCGTGCCGCGGTCTCGGCTTCTTTCAATGCGGCGTCGATGTCGCCCGCCATCCGGTAGGCATGGGCCAACAACATTCGCGCATCGATCTCGAGTTGTGGATCTCCTTCCCATTCTTCATCGAGAAACTCGAGGACGGTTTTCGCCGCACGGGCCGATTCTTCTGGGCTGAAAGCATCAAGCGCGGTCTTCGACATCCGTAGTCCGTACTCGACTGTCTTGTCCGGCACATCTCCCTGCGAGAAGTGATGCACGAGTTGCGGATACACACGCTCTAATCGACCACCGTGTCGTTTTTCGACCTCTTCGGCGTATTTGCGATGAAGCGACCGGCGCTTGCGACGAGAAATTCCCCCGTACAAGACATCCCGAACGACACCACTTGAGAATGTCAGCCGATCACCACGCGACTCACGCTCTTCTTCTAAGAGGCCTTCCTCTACAAGCCGGTCGATCGCGTCTTCAACATCCTTGTCACCCGCGAGTGCTGCCAGGTCACGAACGTCAAAGGATTTACCGACAACCGAAGCGAGTGAGAGGATCTCGCGAAGTTCTTCAGGCAAACGTTCAATACGTTTTTCAACGGCCTGCTGAATCGTCGCAGGCAGTTCGCCAGCCGATAGGTCGGTACTCGCGCCCAGGCTCCAGGCACCAGTTTGGTCTTTTGAGATGCCGCCTGAATCAAGAAGGGAACGCACCAGTTCTTTGGTAAAGAATGGATTGCCTTCAGTAGCTTCGTACAGCTTTTCGACAAGATTGTCTGCGAGTTTTGGCCCGCCAATCAGCGTTTCGAGGAACAGTCGATGCTCCGATTGTGAGAACGGACCTAACGCAACCGCACTGAACCTGCGATCTCCGCGAAAAGTCTCGAGCATCCGAACCACCGGATGATTCTTGTTATCGACTTCGCTCGAGCGATAAGTACCTACGATCAGCGTTGGTGTTGGCCCCAGGCGCCGCACTATGTATTGCAGTGCCTCGATTGAAATTTCGGCGGCATGTAGATCTTCAAGGAAGAGGATTAATGGTTTTCCTGCTGCCAGCCGGGTAAGCGTTCTGGCCAGTAGTTCGAAAATTTGTGTGCGATTTTCCGGTCCTTGTGAGCCGCTGAGCTGGGATAGTTTTGAGTCGCCCGTTGCGGCACTCCGTATCTCGCTAATCTCGCTGAGCATCGGAAAAAGCGAAACGAGATCTGCCGCCACATCCGCAAGCTCGATACGGTTGGGCGGCGAGGTCACCGGGTCTTTGATGCGGAAGTATTCCTGGATCGCTTCGCAAAATCCCTGGTAAGGAAAAGCGCCATCCTGCTCGATACAACGTCCGTGGAAGACGACAAGTTTTCGCGCGCGAGCAAGGTTTTCAATTTCATCGAGCAGTCGGGTCTTTCCCGCACCCGGTTCACCGGAAACGACTACGAATTGACATTCACCGCTGACAGCTGCATTCAATCGTTTTTGTAATTCGGCCTGCTCCTTTTCTCGACCGATGAAAGGTGATAGTGCCACTCTCGGTAGCATCATCGTCTTCGTCATAACAACTGATTTTCCAAGATCACTCTGGTGTAATCGCGTCTGAGAACGTCTCAGCGATTCTGCGATCTCACCGGCGCGTTGTGGTCTCTTGGCTGGTTCTTTCGCAATGCACGTAAGTACTACTTCCTCCAGGTCCTCGGTTATATCGGCGCCCATCGCCCGCGGTGACTGAGGAATCTCGTGAACAATTCGGTAAAGAACGGATTGCAGTTCACCAGAGAATGGCGGTTCTCCTGTTAGACATTCGTAGAGAACTGTACCGAGCGAATAGATGTCTGTCCGGTGATCGATGCCACTGGCTGCTACTTGCTCAGGGCTCATATACGAGAGGGTGCCAGCGATCGTGCCCGTCTTAGTGATCCGGCTCTCAGCAGCGCCACGCGCGAGTCCAAAGTCCATGATTCTCACACGCAGGCGCGAATCCTCACGGACCACCATGATATTTTCGGGTTTGATGTCGCGATGACTGACCCCACGCGAATGGCTGTATTCGAGTGCTTCGGCAACCTGGATTCCGATATCAATGACTTCACCCAGCGTGAGAGTACCGTCGCGCTGAAACCATCTAAGATTTGTTCCCTCCACAACGGGCATAACAAAGAACAAGGACCCTTCGTGCTTCCCGAAGTCGAAGATAGGCACGACGGACGGGTGGTCCATCTGCGCGACGAGTTGAGCTTCACGTTGAAAGCGCTGTTCCGTCTCTGGGTTCAGAAAATTGGGAGGAATAAGTTTGATAGCGACATGACGATTGAGCAACGGATCGGACGCGCGATACACAACACCCATTCCTCCCCGACCCAACTCTGATTTGATGTCATACCGATTCGAAAGCCTTTGACCGATCATAGTTCACCAATGAAAACGATTTGTTAAGAACGAGCAGCGTGATAAAAGCTAACTCAGCACGTGTTGGGCCTCTGGGTAGGCTCAAGTACTACTGAGTTATGCAGGTAGGTTCACTTCTGCGGTATTCCGAAGGTACTTCCGTAAAAGAGAACTTAGTGAATCTGGCCGGGTATTCTAGCCGTATTGGTGGAAGTGCGCTAGCGCGAGGCGCATCTCGCGTGTTCTCATTCTGATCCAACTCGGGTTAACTGTAGTAAAAATGTAGTAAACACCTGCATGCACAGACGACCAAAGAAGAACATGACGAAGCGCAAACAATTGAATTTTGCACGCCTTGTTCTTCTGTGTTCACTGGTGGATGTCCGCAGCGGTAAGGACGCCAAATAGAAAGAGCGTTGCGAAAATTCACGACTGGTTGGACGTCTATGGGAAGTTTTGCGCATCCAGTTCGCCTCCGGACTCATAAAAACAACTCAATCCTGACAGTCATACGTAGAGACCGGATTATATTGAATCGACGGACGTTTATTGGCTCGAATCAACCTTCGCTCGCACGGTTTTTGTCCAACCCTGACACCATGGCCTGATCCTTGCCATCATTTACAGGCTTCGCCTCGCGCATCTGTTATGCAAACCGCGACTTCTTTGCCACCAGCGCGCCCAGATGCCGACAAATATGGACGCTCTACCTTTTGCGCGCTGGTCAACATGCATAGGCAGAAAAATAGAACATGAAAACCATTATTGAACCCTTCAGAGTTAAAGCAGTAGAACCGATCAAAATGACAACCCGCCAAGAGCGCGAACGTTATCTCACCGAAGCTGCATACAACCTCTTCCTGCTCAAAGCCGAGGACGTGATCATTGACTTGCTTACCGACAGTGGAACGGGGGCGATGAGCGCCGAGCAGTGGTCGGCACTGATGCACGGCGATGAGTCATATGCAGGAAGCAGGAGTTTTTATCGGTTTGAAGAAACGGTGCGCGACATCTTCGGGTTCAAGCACGTAATTCCCATGCACCAGGGTCGAGCCGCCGAACGCATTCTTTTTTCTACGACTTGCAAGAAAGGCCACGTAGTTCCCAACAATACGCACTTTGATACGACGCGTGCCAACATTGAATATGTCGGAGCAGAAGCAGTCGACCTGCCGATTGCAGAGTTTCACGAACCAGCTCTCAAACATCCATTCAAAGGCAACATGGACACTCAAGCTCTCGAGTCTTTGATAGAGCGTATTGGAGGAGCTCGAATCCCACTCGTAATGCTGACCGTAACAAATAATTCGGGTGGGGGTCAGCCGGTGTCGATGGCAAACATACGAGACGTGAAGGCTATCTGTGCTTTCTATGGAATCCCGCTCTATCTCGATGCTTGTCGCTTTGCAGAAAATGCGTATTTCATAAAGCTGCGGGAAGAAGGGTACGCAAACAAGTCGGTCAAGGAAATCTCAAGCGAGATGTTTTCTTATGCTGATGGCTGCACGATGTCGGCAAAAAAGGATGGGCTCGCAAATATCGGAGGATTCCTGTGTACGAATGACGAGGTGTTGGCCCAACAAGAAAAGGATCTGTTAATTCTGACCGAAGGCTTTCCAACTTACGGTGGGCTGGCGGGTCGCGATCTTGAAGCGATCGCCGTCGGCCTTGAAGAGGTCCTCCACGAGGATTACTTGCACTATCGGTTTGCTTCGATTCGCTATCTTGGTGAACACATTTCTCAGGCGGGAGTGCCGATCGTTCAACCGCCGGGCGGCCACGCAATCTACATTGATGCAGCGGCGATGCTCCCGCATATCCGATCCTTTGAATATCCCGGTCAGGCTCTGGCGATCGAACTTTATCGGGAAGCGGGCATTCGTTCATGCGAAATCGGTTCTGTGATGCACGGAGAAACGGTTACGGAAAGCAATAAAGAGGTCGCGCCGAGTATGGAGTTGGTGCGACTGGCAATTCCGCATCGCGTCTATACACAAAGTCACATCGACTACGTGATCGAAGCTATTCTTCAAGTTTACGAACGGCGTGGATTAGTGAGTGGTTATCGCATCACGAGTCAACCAAGATTTCTGCGACACTTTTCGGCGCGCTTTGAGCCGCTTGAAAAGAATTCGGAGCTATCAGCTCACCCTTTTGATCTTCAGCATGTTGTTTGACGATTGAGGAGGACTCCCACACTTAGTGGGATTCCAATACGTACCGTCAGCATTCGTGCGTCCAGTATCTACTCTCTCCGTATCCTCCCCGCTCCCTGCATAGCAAGTACCTAAGTTCTTGGTTTTCTAAGAAAGTTTTTCAGAACGGCTCTGCCGCCTGCTGTCAGGCGACGGCTCTGCCTCGCCGTAATCGTCATACTTAAGTGCCGAGACTCAGCTACAGAACAGGAGGGAAGCGACCGATTTCAACGTGCATTGTGCGTTGTTATTTGAAATCGGTCGCTTCGCTCCCGTTTTGTAGTGGAGCTTTAGTTGGAAAGTTTCGGGTGAGAGTACATTACGGCGAGGCGGAGCGCTCGCCACACATCGGGAGGCAAAGCCGTAACGCAAGTACCAGTTCATTGGTTAAAGCTCTGCTGCGCTGTGTCAACCTCGGTGGTGGCATCAAGCCGTATACACCGCTAAGACGCGGAGGACGCGGAGGCGGCGCAGAGAATAATTGAAACTGTACGAATCCCCGCACCAAAAATGTTGACTTATGCGAGCGTATGGTTTAGAAAACTCTCTTCCGTCTCAGCAATTCGCAGCCCCGCACCTTCCACGACAACCGCGTCCCATGACGCTGAGGTTTTTGCCAATGAGATCGTCACGACCTGTAACCTTGATGGTTCTTTTAACCGCTCTGTCGTTGGCCCCTTTCACCGTCGGTCACACATCCTCTGGACCACTCGAACCAAACTTTAACGGTCTGAGCGACGAAGCACTGATCGCTTCGTACCACGGTGCTGAAATAGCCGAAACATCACGCCGCGACGATCTGACCGGAGGTATAAAAGAAGACATACCCGCCAAGTACCTCTCACGATATCAACAGTGGAAGCAGGAGTTTCTGTCGTCAGAAGCCGGGCGTAATCAATGGACTTCTTATCAGAATAATCCAAACTTTACTTTGACCATCACCGTTTCGCGCGAGAACGCCGAAGGAGCAACCACCGGAAGATATAGGTGGAACGATGCAGGCCAGCTGATCGCGGCCACCATAACGCTTGGCATACGGATAGATGAAGGTTACCCAACCCCGATCTATTTCCCTGTCATGAACTCGCTAGTGCCGACTCCGTCGTTCGACAGAATCAGCGGCAAGACACTCGCCGCAACTAAGATCGCTCATGAGTTCGGTCATGTAAACAGAACCGGCAAGGTCGACGGGAAGATCTATCAACTGCAAACCCAGCTAATTCCGCAGTACAACAAGATCTTCTTCACCAATGGTCGCAACCAGAATGACCCGCGACTGGTGGAACTCGCCCAGGAGATTGGCGGAACTCCGGTCCAAATATGGGAAGATCGCGAGTACTGGGGAGAAGCCAACGCGATGATGTATTTGCGCGACAGAATTACGGAGGAAGGCCCACGCTGCACCCTCTTCAACAGGATCCGTCACAGCGTGGATCTCTACGCGAAAGATTACGAACTACGTTTTCTAGAGGTCGCGCGCTCAACTCCAACTCGCAGGTTCTGTGGTTGGCAATAGCTAATCAGAACTTACGAGCCACAAACGAATTCAGTCCTTCCCATCGTACTTTCCACGACCCATCGTCAGGAAATCCGGGAGCATGTGTCGCTGGGGCTCCCTTCCAACCTGCAGCCATCATGGCAATCGCATAAAGCAAGCCGCCATTTCCCGGTAAGTAACAAGGCAGGTTCGGTCGTTGCCAGTTGTGACCATTTGTCAGATAGCGGTTCTTTTCGGTTTCCATCAACAGTGCATCAACTGCAATCTGTTTTTCCCCGAGTCGAGCAGCGGTCATCGCCGTCATTGGATAGTCCCAACCCCACGTCTGATTCCATTGCCACTCTTTCATCGTCTTATGAAGCGTGCGTCGCATCGTTTCGCGGTCCACATCCTCGCCTGCCAGCAATCCAAACGCACCGAGAAACGACGGATGATCACGGTTGCGCTCGGTGAATGTTTGCGGACAATTTTCGTGGGCCAGGTAAACGCCCTCGGCAGTTGGCAGCGGCGAGAGCTTTTTGATAACTCGATCCCATTCGGCCAAACGCCCCATTCCTAGTCGTTCACGCCAACGCTGTGCAGCACTTAATCCAAACTTCCAGTACGCTAACTCAAGAGTCGGATTCCATGTTTCGCGCGCCGGGTGATTCTCCTGTGCAGGAATCACTGGTGGACCAAGAACAAATCTGTCCCTGGCTTTGTCGAGATAAGCAAACGAACTCATGAACGAGGCCGACTCAAATACGATATCCGCATAGCGCTTCAATGTGGTTCGATTCGGGTGACTCTGGTAACAGACTTCCGCATAAAAAATCGGATGCGGTTGTTGCCAAATCAACAAAGGCCCGATAGGTGAAGGACTATCACGCCCTTCAGGACCAACCATCTTGGGCCAACGCACACCAGCATATCCCTGAGACCTGGCAAGTTCTCGGGCCTGCGGCAGAATTTTTTCGTACCAGCCCAGGCTGCGTTCAAACAACGGCAAGCGATTCCACAAAGCAAAGTGCGTTGCGTGCCACCAATGCATTTCGAGATGAAACTTGCCATACCAACTGTTGACGGTGAGTCCGGTCTCCTGCGGTGGCATCGTGCCCGAGCATTGGATAGCGGTCAGGTATTGCGACAGCACAATTCGTCGTTCGAGTTCATTAGCTCTTGCGTCGGCACTTCCCTCCAACTCGATTGCGCCGCCAGTGGACCAGAAACGCCGCCAGTGTGCTTCCGCACTCGTAAAGGTTTCCGAAACGGTCTGAACGTGGCGAGAGACATGACGCGGCGAGAATGATGCGGTGAACAATAGACGAGGTGTACCAGGCTCGCTTTTCAGGATCAGAGTATGCTGATCGTTAATTGCGAACTTCGCTTTGCTCTCCCAGGCAATCGCGACCTCGTACCGGTCACTATCCAAAACTCGTTCGATGCGCAGTCGATTCGACGCGCGTTCAACGATCTTGGTTTGGTGTCTCTCCGGCTGCTTCCAATCAGCGGCAGCCATACCGGGCCAGCCATAAGGAAAGCGAAAGCAAATAGCCAGGCGCCCTTCTTTTAACAAGCTCGACTGCACGTGAACAGCCAGCGTGTCAGACGTCGGATGGACCGCAGTTGTAACATTAACGCGCTTGTCATCGAGTTCGAAAACACTTCTCAGCACGCCCCGCCACAAATCAAGCTCCTGCTTCACGACTTTAATGTCAGTCGAACTGATCTCACGTTGCGGCTGATCGACTCTGCAAAATGAGACACGGCCCAGATGAAGTTTGTGTGGGTTCTCACGAAGCCAATTGAAGAGTTCTGTCTGACCTTCAGAGGTCGTGTGATATCCAACTGTTCGACCGTGTGTCTCGTACTGCGTTAAGCGCAATTCGCTGTTAATCAGACGCGCTGGTTTCGGTGTCGTGTGCCAACCCCATTCGGAGATCGTACAAAGCGGCATCGTGCTTTCGTATTCTTGCGCGAGCGTTTGCAGGCCAGTTACGTCAGCAGTAAAAGCGAATCGTCCATTTCCAAGAGACAGTGCTGCGAGCGGATCGATACGAGTGTTGATTGGATTATGACGTCTTACAAGTGATTCACGTTCGATTGAACCAGTTGCCTTCTGCAACCCCGCGAGACCAGGGTTTCGCAAGCCAGGAAGAGCAGCCGAAGCCACCAAACCACCGAGAAATGATCGACGAGACGGCATTATGTATTGGAACGGTCGGACAGCTTTCCCTCTAAAGTCGATTGGGCGGTAACAAGATTCGTGTTTAGTTTATGTGATTTCGTGGATCGTTCCGTTTGTCCACAAAAACAAGGACGACCCACAAAGTCACACGAACCAACACGAACCAAAAATACTCCCGACTCGAGCTAGATGTAACTTTTGAGGCAAAGCCTCCATGGGCTGACGCCCCAGTCCCGATTTATCGGGATTGCGCCTGCTTCGCAGGCTACAAAGATATAAAACGGGGAGCCTGCTCGAGAGCAAACTCCCCGGCTGGGAAAAGAGGTTAACGCGACAGCTTAGAAGATAAACTTCGCTGCCAATTGCGCGCGGCGAGCGTAGTTAAGCTGGTTCGAGGTCGAGATCGCGCCAAATCCGGTCGTGGCCCCCGGATTGACGGCCGGCCCAGGAAATAGCGGATGGTTGAACGCGTTAATGAACTCCATCCGCAATTGAATTTTCATGTTCTCGCGCAGATGGATGTCCTTGCGCAATCCAAGGTCGACGTTATTGATTGGATCGATCCTTACTTCGTCAAAGAAGAACGGAAGCGTTCTCAAGTGGTCAGCAGGGCTAGCGCAGTTCGAAGAGCCATTCGGGAATGCGCCGCAGGTTGGGGTTCCTCCCACATTTGAAATAAACGCCGACGTGTTGAACCAGCGAGTAATGGTCTGCTGATCCTTGGGGATCGAAAGCTCACCGCCCAGATAGAACGCATCACTTGCAAACCTTAGCGGAAACCCTGTCTGATAAACATAAGTTCCCTCGATTTGCCAACCACCAATAATCGCGTTAGCCAGTCGGTTCGCATTCGAAAACAAGGGTTGACCTTTGCCGAACGGTAATTCGTAAAAGGCGCTCATCGAAAATCGGTTAGGCGTGTCTTGTGGTGACCTTTGTTTGATCGGTTTCGCGTCACCTGCATTCAGGTACTCCGTTGCTTCTATCCACTGCGACTTGGTGTATGAGAATTGAAGTCCATACCCATCCGAAAACCTCTTGGTCAAACTTAATTGGCCCGAGTGATACCAGGTCTCTCCGTCATTGACGGTCGTGTTTATGTCGCCAAAGTTGGGGAATGGGCGTAACAACTGCCGACGCGTGATCTGGCTGCCCGCGCCAGTGAACAAAGCAGAGCCGCTCACGCACGTAATACCGGCCTGATTTCCCGTGGCGGTGGGGTTATTACAGAAAAACGGATTCGCCACATTGCCCCCTAGGTTAGAAGTGTTAGCCTGCATGGCGGCAGTGCGCGAATTGTCGGTGTTCAGATATTTGTTGGGCAGAGCATTCAGGTTCCGCGTGATTTCGATGTCGTAGCCCTTGTCTCCGAGATACACCGCTTCAACCATCCAGCCAGCCCAAAGCTCGCGCTGAACGCCAAACGACCATCGCATCTGCTTCGCTACCCTGGGATCTTGGTTGAAGAATGTAACAGTTTGTCCCAACGCAGTCTGACGCCCTAAAGCATTACCGGTCGGCTCCGTGATTCCGCTTGGGAATGGATTCGAGATCAGGAACGGTAGTTGTGAGCCGCCAGGGCCGTCCGTGCTTAATGGTTGTGTCGTGGTTTGGGTGTAGCCAGGCTGAATCACGTCTCCGCGTCGCTCGCCAAGGAAGCCCTGGTATAGACCAAAACCACCCCGAAATACTGTCCTATCATTCAACGCGTAGGCAAAACCCACGCGAGGGAGAAAGCCGTTCATCGGAGTGTTATAGAGACGACTGCCTGTGTCCACACCGGCGAACATGAGTCCTCCTTTGGCAGTTATGTTCGATAGCCCGAACGTCGTTTTGAGCGGATCAGTGGCACTTAACTTACTTAATATCAGCGCGTAGTTCGCCTGAGCCGTTGCTTCAAATGGTTGTGTGTAGGCGAGGTCGAAACCGGAAACGCTCTTGTTCTGTCGTTCCGTCAGCGCCTGCTCAAATTCCCAGCGCAAACCGAGGTTCAGTGTCAGGTTCCTGGTCAGGCGCAGGTCGTCTTGGGCAAAGAATCCCCACGTCTTCGAGTACTCAGAGTAATCCGAGGAGCGGACGATTGTCATTGTAGATGGATAGCCAAGCAGGAAAGCTGCAAAAGCCTGCAAACCCTCAACGTCATTACCTGTGTTATTTTGGCGGGTATAGGTGTTATTGAAACTGAACTGGCCCGACTGTTGATTCGCCTTGGAACTATTGTCCTCGCGATAGATGCGCATCTCGCCACCGAATCGTAGCGAGTGTATTCCCTGCGATCGATTCATCACCGCAGTTACAAAGTGGCTGCTCACGGGCCGGAAAAAATTGTCGTGGCCGTTGCCAACAGGCGTACCTGTACAGCCTGCACAGGTGAAATCAAAGCGCGGGAAACGTCGAACGCCCTCCCCAATTGCGTTGTTAAAAGAAGCCGGAAACCCGAGGGTGGTCAGGTCCATGCCGTATTGCCCTTCCGGCGCATCCGGAGCGCGGATGAAGCGATTAAAACCGTACCTAAGATTCAATACGGTACTGGGATTGAACGTGTGAACCTCGTCCAAAACAGTCTGTTTGGACGCGAAGACAAACCTGTCTCCAACGTAAATTGAATCGGTATAGTTATTGTAGCTGCTCTTCCGGTTATACCAGCTATAGCGCCCGAATATTTTGTCTTTGTCGCCGATGCTCTGGTCAAGTCGAATGGTGTAGTTTCGGTAAGGAGGATCAAGAACCTCGGCGAGCGTCGAGTCTCTAATGTTGTTGTTAAGCAGAAAGTTACCCTGTGCTCCGTGTTTTGGCGCCCCCCAGTAGGCCATCACTGCCTTCGCAACGGGGTTTATTCGTTCGGGCGGAATGATGTTGTTCGTAAATTGTGTGCGATTAGTAACGTTACCGCCCGAGAATGTGCCCGTCAGCGGATCGTAAATCTTCACTTGATTTATGTAGGCGGAGAAATCGCCTCTCTTCAACGCTTCAGTCGGCACCCAGATATTGTTTGCGTCGAATCGGGGGCGCGAGTCGCTGATACTTTCATAAGAGAAGAAGAAAAAGGTCTTGTTCTTTCCACTGTACACCTTAGGAATCATCACTGGACCACCAACACTAAAGCCGGGTCGATTCGAGTAGCTGTAAGGTCTGCCTTGCCCCTGCGCATTTCCGAAAAAATCATTAGCAGCCCATCCGCCTGGTTCGATCCAGTAGTAGACCGAACCATGAAAATCGTTTGTCCCGCTCTTTGTAGCAATGCTGGTGACGCCGCCTTCGGTGTTACCAAACTGAGCATCGTACGTCACGGTCTGTACTCTAAACTCCTGTGTTCCATCCGTAGTTGGAACATAAGACGCGATTACCTCATTGGCATTCGCCGTCGCCGTGCTTGGTGCACCGTCGATTAAGAGATCGCTGCGAATGCCGCGTGCGCCACCCATTGCGAAGTTAGCGATGTGCGTGGGCTCGAACGGTCGATCCAAACGAGTGCTGCCGGTATATGAAACACCCGGTGCAAGATTGATAAGGTGGTACGGATCACCGTGCACCGACGGCAGCTCGTCGACTTGCTTACGATTGATGGTCAAACCGAGGTTTGGATCCGAAACGTTAAGTTGCGATGCTTCGGAAGTCACCGTAACGGTTTCTTGAACGGCTCCTACATCGAGGGTAATAGTAAGAGAGCTGGTCTCATTGATTGCCACTGTAACCTTCTCTTGTAACGCCTTCTTGAATCCCGTGGCTTCTATCAATACCTGGTAAGTTCCCGGCTTGAGGTAGGGTGCATCGAAGAGACCATCCTCGGTTGTAGTCAACGTGGTTGTCGTATTTCTCTCCAAGTCAGTGACTTTCACTGTAGCGCCCGGAACTGCCGACCCATTAGGATCCACAACCCGGCCGCTAATCTTTCCACGCAGTTCCTGAGCCTGAATCGACGACGGAACTACGAAACAAATAAGAGCAAGCACGAAACTCGCCCACACACACGATTTCTTCATCATAGATGTCATGACTGGTGACTCCTGACTTAAGAGAGTTGAAACTTCAGCTTCGACCTTGCTTGTTTGAACGGATGCGGCGGCGATAGAAACGCCGCCTTAAGAGACTTCTAACAGCGTCGCACAATAGCTGAATTCAACCTGATCGTCAAGAAAAATTTTCGGGCTTTGGGAATTTTTTTTCAGAAAATTGTGTAAACCAGGGTATTAGTTTCTTGAAGTTTTCCCAAACGCTATGTATATTGGGCAAGCGGTCATTTGGTCTGAAAATTTTCAAGGTTCATGAAGGGCAGAAACATCCGACTCCAGTTGTTGTCTCGTCCGCAGGTTTTACCCACACTGGCGTAACCGAAAGCCCGGATCATGGCGAAGAAAAAAGCCAAGCAAGAAAAGAAAGCAAGGATTCAAGACGTCGCAAAGGCGGCTGGTGTCAGCATTGCAACCGTCTCACGTGTGGCTACTGGCAGTGATCGAGTTTCCCCTGAACTCCGCGGCCGTGTGTTGAAAGCAGCCTCAGAGTTCAAATTCGAATTAAACGGGAAGAGCAATACTAAGATCATTGCTTTCATCCTCGCGAACCGCGATGTCTTCATGCCTTTTCACGCCGGCGTGATGGTAGGCGCCGAAGCTTACTGCGCCAGTCATGATTGCGGTCTGCTGTTTCTCTCGATTCACTACGGCAGTAATGTTCCCTGGCAGAGTTTGCATCTGCCACGGATTCTGGGCCGGCCAGGTCCGATCCATGCGGCGATCCTCGCCGGTAAGAACTCTCAAAATCTTTTAGATCTGCTCTCGCATCGAGGCATCTCGTTTGTTGTCATTGGCAATAACATCGTTGGCGAGTGGAAGAAGGATCAATACAGCGCGCTCTATTTCGACGACATCGAAGGCGCGTATGATGCGACGCGATACTTGCAGTCACTGGGCCATCGTGACATCTGGTTCCTTGGCAATCGTCAGATGCCGTGGTTCGCTCGTCGTTATGAAGGTTACCGTCGAGCCATGGATGAAGCGGGACTTTTGCCACATCTCAGCGAGTTGGATTCGGATAGTGGTGAAGAGATCGGATACCTGGCGACAAAATCAATCTTAAAGAGCAGTGAAACTATCACTGGCCTGTTTGCTGGCGACGATGCCGTGGCCCGAGGAGCATACAAGGCTATTCATGAAGTCGGCCTGCGAATTCCTGATGATATAAGTGTTGTCGGTTTCAACGACACCGAAGCTGCCTCATTAAATCCACCACTTACTTCAGTGCGCGTCTTCACAGAACAGTTGGGCCGTGGCATGGCGGCATTGGCATTTGAACGAATCAATCGGCCGGACTTACAACCCGAGGTGATTACGATTCCGACGCAATTAGTTAAGCGCGAGTCGTGCATGCCAGTTCAAACCATCTCCAGCCGCACTCCCGCTCGCGAGGACATCATTCGGTTGGAACCTCAGCTTAGATAACTCGCCCAAGACAAAAACAAAAGCGACGGAACTCTGAGAGAGAACCATCGCCTCCGTTCTCACAATCGCTTGGATCGTGAATGCGCGGTCAACGTCCTCACCCCGTCAACCGCAAAAGCGAGCACATTCAGCGCTCACTTAGTTGTTCGCCATTATCCGCTTTCCTACGAATCTGTCAAACCGCAAGCGCGTAGGTAGTGCCCTAGTCTGGATTTTCGCTGTGCAACCTCGGTGAACTCCGGTGGACTCTGTGGTTGAAAATACTCGAAAAACACTCACCACGAGGACCCAGAGCACGTCAAGGTCGCACAGGGGAAACCCGGACTAGGACACTACCGTGCGTATTGCTGCGTACTTAAGTCGCCAGGGCCTTCTCTGCTTTGGTGCGTACAAACGCGTAATTCAACTGCGGAAGTGAATTGAATTTCGCGGCCTTCGTGAACGACTCTTTGGCTTTTGTGGCGTCGCCTTTACCGCGGTAAGCCTCTCCCAGCAAATAAAGGGTGTCGGGATTCTGTTGATTCGCCTGCGTCAGCTCCGAGATCGCGCTGTCGTAGTTTTTTTCCTCGAGCGCGATTCGGCCTGCCAGCTCGTGTGCTTGCTTCAGTTGGTTCGGATTCTTTGCTGCTTCAGAACCCTGTCGGAAAGTTTCAGTTTCCGTCTTTGCCGTCGCAAGATCCTTCTTCGCAATCGCGACCCGAGCGAGGTTGTAATGATGAAACAGGGCTGTGTTGTCTTTGATCTCCTTCGACAGGTTTGACTCATTCGTCATCTTCAGAGCCTCATCGTAGGCTTTGCTTGCGTCGTCGTATCTCCCCATTTCGAGCAGGACATTTCCCTTCAACTGCAAGTCGCCAGCCATCGCCGGCACATCATTGGTTTTTTGTCCGAGGGCATATTGCTTCTCAACTTCAGCAAGCGCCTGATCGAGTTTGCCACCATCGGCAGCGACAACCATTTGTCCGAACAAAGCCGTACGTCGTTCACCATCGCTGCGCGCCTTGTTTGTTATCTTCTGCAACTCCGCCTGGGCCTCGCTGGCTTTTCCCTTGTAAGCCAAAGCAGCGGCGATTCCAAAGTGAGAATTTACAAAGTTAGGGTCGATTGCGAGGGCCTTGTTGTATTGCGCGATCGACTCATCAAACCTTCCCATTTTGAGAAGCAGCTCGGCATAAGAATCATAAGGGTTGGGATCGTTTGGAATGAGTTCGATGTATTTCTTAAATGCCGTTTCGGCATCGTTGAAAGCCTCATTCTGCCGGTAGGCGTAACCGAGGATGTTGTAAGCCGGCGAATAATCGGGCGCGATTTCCGTTGCCTTCTTGTAGTGGCTGATAGCCTGAGCGTAATCCTGTTGACCAAAGTAATAACCACCAAGGTTGAAGTGTGCGCGTTCATCATTTGGGAATGCGGCGACAAGCTTTTCGAGAATCTCTTTTTGTTTCGTCGGATTCGCATTGGCGCCTGCTTCCGTCGCCTGAATCAACATCCGTTCGCCATCCGATGATTTCTCCGACAATGCCACTGCCTTCTTAAGGTGGTCGAAAAACTCATTAGCGATAGGCGAGACATTTGCTCGGTTAAGTTCTGCCAGTGCGAAATTGGGATCGAGCGAAATGGCTTTGTCGAAGTGTTGAATGGAATCAGTGATCCGAAGTTTTTCAGCTAACTCACGGCCAGCCAGGAATTCCTTTCGCGCTTCTTCAGATGAAGTGGTAATAGCAATCTTTCCGGCCTTTGTGGCCGTCTCGTTGCCCGTCGAAGATGTGGTCTTGTTTGGCTCAACGGGTTGACAGCCTAAAAAGGCAAGGAGGCAACCAAGTAAAGCGACGAATGCTAAAGACTTGAGACCTCCACAACTAGCTCTCTTGCGGAGGTACGTGAACCGGTTTCTAAAAGGCGATACAAAAGAATTTGATAACTGAGCGTATTTCATTTCTATCTATACTCCTTTTGAAGCAGACGAGGTCCGTATCGATTGGGGAGAGTTGTAGCAACCTGCAGGGTAAAAGGTCGAAGGCATCATGCAGTGCGCCTTAGGATCTGGGCGAATTCTGGCACACTGAGATAAGACCTGTGATTACCGAGCGTCAGTCAGACCTGTTTTTTGGTTTTCTGATGCGGTGAGAATAGCTATCGGGAAAAGCCGGAGTCAAGAAATTAAATGTGAAAAGTTGTTAAGCGATCCGCCTTGTCATGGAAACGTCAACGCAGTAGTCAAACCGTCAGTACTTCGGCACAATCCTTCCGCATCGCCTGGATAACTGCCGCAAGGCTCAAAAAACGTCTAGACTTACCATTATGGTTTCTGTTGCTCTCATCTGCACCGCGAACAGGTGTCGAAGCATCATGGCGCACGCAATCCTGACTGACGAAGCACAAAAGCGATCTCTGGACATCGACATCTATTCTGCCGGCATTCTTGATTTTTCCGATCAGCCGCCACTGGATGAAACGTCCAATACCTGCCTCCACTTCAAGACTCCACCGCCAAAACTGATGTCGACCTGGGTCGCGCAGTTACCGCTCGCTTCCATCGATCGGTTTTTAGTGATGGAACAACAACATGCGGACGCGCTGGAGAATCAATTTGGCATATCTGCCGACCGGATTACTCTGTTGGGTAGTTTCGATCCTAAGCAGCGAGGTGCGGAGATTTCCGATCCCTTTTTCAGTTACAGCGAAGAGGTTTATCGTAGTTCTTATCGTCTGATCCGCGAATGCATAATCGAGTATCTAAACACCGCCAATGAGCTGCGATGATCTCATTCGAGCTCCGCTGACAACCCCTTCATATTGTTTGTGACAGGTTAGGGATCTTAGAATCCCGAGTGCCATCACTCGCCAGACCGCCAGGAGAAACTATGCGCAGAAGTCTCCTTACTTTAATTCTGTTAGCAATTCTTGCATCACCTTCAACACCACACGCGCAAAACGCCGCACCGCAGTTAGGCCGAAACAGTATTAGAGAAGTTATTGCTGCAATGACTACTGAGGACAAGGTCAGGCTTCTCGTTGGAATGGGATCCAGTTTTGGCGACGCATCACAATATAGTGAAGAAGACCGAAAAACTCCTGAAAAAGTTCCAGGCGCCGCGGGACGCACACACGCTATTCCTCGTCTTGGAATCCCTTCCCTAACGCTTTCCGATGGCCCGGCAGGTGTCCGCATCGATTCAACTCGCAAGGGTGATACGACCAGGACCTACCACGCAACCGGTTTTCCGGTCGCAACGCTACTTGCTTCGTCCTGGGACACGAATCTGGTGAATCGCGTTGGAATTGCGATGGGCCGGGAGTTGCGGGATTACGGTATCGACATACTCCTCGCACCAGCAATGAACATCCACCGCAACCCGCTCGGCGGCAGAAACTTTGAATACTATTCCGAAGATCCACTGATTGCCGGAAAGATGGCTGCCGCATTCGTCCGCGGAGTTCAATCAAATGGCGTGGGTACCTCAATCAAACACTTCGCCGCGAATAATCAGGAATTCAACCGCATGCAGTCGAACTCTGTACTTAGCGAACGCGCATTGAGGGAGATTTACTTGAAAGGTTTCGAGACCGCGGTGAAGGAATCGCAGCCTTGGACTGTAATGTCTTCTTACAACCAGATCAATGGAACTCCTGCGTCGCAAAGTCGAGAGTTACTAACGACCATCTTGCGAGATGAATGGGGCTTCAAAGGTTTTGTCATGAGTGATTGGTTTGGTGGAGCGAACGCAGTTGCACAGATGGCTGCGGGCAATGACCTCTTGATGCCGGGTCTTGTTTCGCAGACGGAGGCGCTCATCAAAGCTGTAAACGATGGAACGCTGAGTGAGAAGCAATTGGATCAGAACGTCGAAAAAGTTCTTAATATCATTCTGCTAGCACCTGCTTTCAAGAACAGGAAGTATTCGAATGAACCAGACTTGAAAACAAATGCCGAGGTTGCTCGGCAAACGGCAAGCGAGGGCATGGTACTGCTCAAGAATGACAACAATGCGTTGCCACTCTCGTCCCCCGCAAAGGTCGCACTGTTCGGTAATGCGTCTTATGACCTAATTGCGGGAGGCACTGGCAGCGGAGACGTCAACAAGAAGTACGTTATTTCTTTGGACCAGGGGTTACTAAATGCTGGCTTCTCGCTCGACCAATTACTGAAGCAGAGTTACGTGGAGTTCATTGCTGACCAGAAAACAAAGCGACCCAAGGTGCCGTGGTTCATGTTGCCGCCACCCATTCCTGAAATGCCTGTCGCCACGGAACACCTGCAACAGCTCGCCGCTGACTCAAGTATTGCCGTCGTTACTGTTGGACGAAATTCTGGGGAATTTAAAGATCGCATTGTCGATAACGACTTTACCCTCGCTGGTTCAGAGCGCACCTTCATCGAGAACGTTGCCAATGTTTTTCACGCCAAGGGCAAGAAGGTTGTGGTCGTACTGAATGTCGGTGGCCCAATCGAAGTCGCAAGCTGGCGCTCGATGGTTGATGCGGTGTTGCTTGCTTGGCAACCAGGACAAGAGGGGGGAAATGCGATCGTGGATCTGTTGAGCGGCAAAGTTAATCCCTCAGGCAAGCTGGCGACTAGTTTTCCAATGGCTTACAGCGATGTTCCTTCCGCCAAGACATTTCCGGGACAGGAATTGCCGGGGGTGGCGCCTTCTGGCCCGAATCCTTTCAGCAACAAGCCTTCAGAAGCGACTTACGACGAAGGCATCTACGTTGGGTACCGTTACTACGACACATTCGGAGTTAAGCCGGCGTACGAATTTGGCTATGGTCTGTCGTACACCAACTTCTCATACGGCGATGTGAAGGTCACCACGAATCAGCCTGAGGATAAGGTGATCGTCACTGTGCCGATTAAGAACACTGGAAAAGTTCCAGGCAGAGAGGTCGTTCAGCTGTACGTGAGCGCGCCGAAACAGAAGTTAACGAAACCTGCAATCGAGTTGCGGGGCTTCGCCAAAACCAAGCTACTTAAGCCGGGTGAATCAGAAACGGTTACCCTAACTCTTAACCGAAATGACCTGGCGTCGTTTGATTCGGCGAGATCGTCGTGGATCGTCGAGCCCGGCACGTACACAATCAAGATCGGCGCGTCATCCTCAAACATTAGGACCTCCGCCGCGATGAACGTGGCTCGTGAGATCGTCGTGCTTAAATCGCAGAAACTATTGGCGCCGGCCGTGGGGTTGAAGGAACTTGAGCCCTAGGATCAGGCACAAAAGCAGAAGCAGGCAGGTTCTGTCATCCAGAGCGTCCGATTCGAGCGGTTCCTACGCTCCAATTTGGCCGATTGAGCCACATCAGAACTGTTTTTATGAAGATTTACCGTCATAAAACAGCCTCAGATGTGATAGTTTACCCGCTCATGAAAACCCCCGGGAATTCCTTCAAACGCAATGGGCCCGATCTACAACCAGTAACCCAACCGCCGGCCGATGGTGGACGTCTCATTGTCCTGACTGCCCCATTAACCGAAGCAATCGATCACGCCGGCTACTTCATTCAGATGGCGATGGCGTCTCTGCCCATCTGGATGGAGGGCGTCATCAACCGGAAATACCCAAAGTGGCGCGAGGTTGAGCATAACGCCGACGGCTCCGCTCGTTACATGCCTGCGGGTGTCAGACTGGTTGAGAAGTCTCTGCTGCGCGAATACCGTGACAATGACGTTGTCGCGTGTTTTCCAGACGACCTTCACAAGTTCGTTGGTCCGCGCACGCGCGTCATCGCAGTTTCGACGCACAACCCGCTGGGCGTGACGTTTGCCGCTGGTGTCTACACTTCGATCTTCGGCTCGTCGAAGATGCCGATCAACTCGCATTACTCGCGGCAGTTGTTTACACAGATCAAAGCCAGCCCTTATCGAGACAATTTCAAGGTAATCGTTGGCGGCTCGGGTGGTTGGCAAATCATCCAGACAAACACTTACGAAGAACTGAGCGTCGATTGTGTGGTGGAAGGACGCAGCGAGTCTGCCGACACACTCGAACTCTTCCGCAAGGCAATCCAGGGAGAAGAACTACCCCGACGAGTTGAAGTCCAACATCCGATGGAACGTGATGCAATTCTCTTCCCTGACACACGCACGACCTTTGGCGTGGTTGAGATGACCACGGGATGCGGCCGGCGCTGCAAGTTCTGTGTACCGGATCTGAATCCTCAGATCGATTTGCCAAAAGACAAGATCATGGACGCAGTGCGCGCAAACGTGAGGAACGGCAACAAGCAGATCTCACTTGCCACGGAAGACATGTTCATCTGGGGACAAGTGCACACTGAGACGCCTTTCTATTTTCCGAACCGCGAGGCCCTCGTCGATCTTTACTCCGACATCGTGAATACACCGGGCGTCGAGCAGCACGTGCTGAGTCACTGCACAATTGCGCCGGCAGTCGTCGATCCTTTGCTCATCAAGCAGCTTTCAGATCTGTTGCTCCCGAAGAGTCCGATCCACTTTCCGTATTTGAGCAGTCATCCGGAGAAAAAAGCGTTGGCGCCGTTGATCGGACTGGAGACAGGATCCGTGCGGATGGCAAAACAGATCATGTCGAGTAAAGGCGTACCGTTTTCTATTGATGACTGGCCGAGCGTCGTGCTCGAAGGGTTGCGAGTGCTTAATGAGAACAACTGGTTTCCTGCAATGACCTTGATTGTCGGGAATCCCGGCGAGACGGATCGGGACGTCATGGACACAATCGATCTCGTGTATGAAATGGAGCGACGTGGATTGTTTGCGTTCTTAATTCCATCGATCTTTACGCCGCTGCATGACACGCGAATGGAAAAAGAAACGGGCGTGACGCAAACTCGACAGCTCACGCCGTTGCAATGGCAACTGATGATGAAGTGCTGGAAGATGAATTTAAGGCCCGGCCAATACAGTTGGTGGGGACCGATGGCCTGGCGCATTGGGTCGATTGGCATGTGGCTCTACAAACTGCGGAAGCTTAACGGTCCCAACTTCACGTGGCCGTTGTGGATGTTCTCTGGCGCGATATCTGAGAAGAACCTGCAGCGAATGGGCAAGATCTATCGTGGCAAACCTCTGAAGGTGAAGACTCGCAGAGAGCTAATTGCTTCACTAAAGCCAAAAGACTGGCAATATCTCCGCGCAGATAACGGCGACATGCCGATGGAATACGTCCCGCCTGTTGCTGCACGTGCGGTGGCTAATGTGTAAAGAAGGATGAAGGATGAATAGGAAGAATCACGAGTGCTCTCTAACGTGAGCCCTCGGTGAGTTGTTCCACGGTTTCTCGACCACTGGCATATAGCCAGCCTACGTGTGGTGAGTGCAGGTATTTTTAACGATAACGTAGACTTGAGAGTTGGGCATTTTGCCCCAGTCGCTCAACTCTGTTCTGGAGGTTCCCAGAGTTCAATTCGATTGCCGTCAGGATCCATCACCCAGCTGAACTTCCCGAACTCCGATTCGTCCATTTTGTCGTCGACTTGAACACCTTCCGCACGAAGCTGCGCGAGAAGCGAACCTAGATCTGCGACACGAAAGTTGATCATGAAAGGCCTGTCGGATGGCTCAAAGTATTTCGTGCTGTCGGGAAATACAGACCAGATCGTAGAACCACTCTCAGCGCGTGGATCGTTGCGCCACTGGAAGGCAAAGCCGTTCCAACCCTCTGATTCAATACCCAAATGCTTGCGGTACCATTCAACCAGTTGCTGTGGATCTTTCGACTTGAAGAATATGCCACCTATTCCTGTCACTCGTTTCATTGATCTCTCCTATTTGGTGTCACCCGTCGAGGGTGCAGCGTACAGACGCGCAACTTACCACTCAAAGCTAGACCGACTCAGAACGGGACCGCAGCGACCCAACGGAATTAAAGAGGAATGCAACCCACATTGAAACTGGTTGCTGCGCCCGCGTTCTGTAAGCGAGTCTTACCGGAAAACCGCGCGATCTGTCGTCATACTTTAGAATGATATTGTGTGAGGAGCTATGAATTTACACTTTAGGGTGACAAAACGACCGGCCTATGGCTCTGACCCGCTCTTTCTAAGGCGCAACGATGAGGGAAGGATGAAAGATGAGTGTCTCTTGATCTCCTTCATCCTTCATCGTTAACGTAAACGAGGGCAAGCCGTCGCCACCCGTCTAACGCAGTTTTGTAATTATCAGCTTCAGTGTCTCCGTCGGTCGCTCTAAGCTCAGTCGAACTGGCTCGGACCGCTCGATCGGATCTCTCGATCTGTCCGTGGGAACAAACTGGCGATTGCTGCGAGCATAGACCAACAGTTTCTGGCCGACGTATCCGGTGATTGAGAACCGACCCTGCTCATCTGCCTGAAGCGCATGACTCAAAGGCTTCACGCCGTACGTAATATCAGTTACGAGGAGTTGGGCTGCTGACACTGGCGAACCATCTTGCCAAACAACCTGCCCGCTAATGACGCTCGAGGGTCGTTTCGAAGGCACGCGAATTAAACGGTCCGTTACTTTCTCACCTGGTGAGACACTGATCACTTCTGCCTGTGCTTGATCGGGAACGCCTGGATAGAACGATGGCGGATAAGCGTTTGTGGGATCAGCGGGATCAGGAAAGCGATTAAAATTCACAGCGATCACATATCGACCTCTAGCAACGGCTGAGAACTTGAATCGCCCATCATCATCTGTCTTCTCAAGACGCACATCGTCGGCTGTTCTTGGATCGGCATCAGGCCTTACGAGAGACACCAATATGCGCGCAACGGGTTGACCGTAAATGTCGATCACTCTTCCAGTGACGTGTCCGTTGTCAGTGACATACCACAAGTGCGATGCGCAACCGCGATCAGCTACGGTTAACTCCTTTTCCGCTTGATAGGCCGTCAGAGCGTCGGGCAGGTGCAACTTCACCTTGTACTTACCGGGCCGCAGGCCGCTGACACGGAAATTCCCTTCCGTGTCGGGACGAACCTCTTTGTTTTCCTCTCCCTCAAGCGTGATGAAGACATCTGGACCAGAAACTCCGATATCCTTCTTTTGTTCGCGCTGCAGCACCCGCCCAAAGATCGTAGCACCAGCGGACGCGGACGACAGCGTGCCGAGGAAAGCGAGGTCTTCGTTAGCTTCAATAAAAGGTTTCGTGCGCGTGCAGATGCTAGTTATCAGGTTTGTCTTGCCGCGGTTGGCGTAGACGAGGTAGCGTTGGCCGATCGCAAAAGGGTAACCGCAATCGCCGCCTCCGGAGCCTGTCAAAACTTCTACCTCTGTACCGGCAACACCGAGATAAGGCTGCTCGACTGAAAACTTGTAGGTACGCGAGCCCCAATCACCCTCAGCCCGAGCGGTTGCAATATCCTTCGCCCGTTCCTTCTCGCGCACGCTTACGACTGTTCCGACAAACACGGCTCCCGCCGTTCCGTAAGCTTCACAAGCGGAGCCAACACCGATGCAAGTGCAAGCGTTCGCGGTCTGACTCGCGAAGCAGAAGCACATCACGATTCCAAGCAATGGGACTAGATAGCGCATATTTACTCTCCTCGCGACAACCAGTAGTTATCTTTTAGTCTTCTCTGTGCTGGCTCAGTATCTTTGTGACTCTGTGACTCCGTGGTAGTCAGACTCGCTCGCAAAAATTCACTAAGACACAAAGAACACGGAGGAAAACGCAGAGAAATTCCTTTTAGGACACTACCCATTTCCCGACATTCTTCCGAAAACTACCAAGATATGCTAAGAAGTGGAACCCCAAGCCGGTACTTACCAAACATCAAGCCCAATGCATTGTCTCGGCATCGACGTCGGCACCGGAGGAACGCGCGCAGTCTTAATAGACCGCGCGGGCCAGATCGTTGCGTCTGAAACAGTCGAACATGTCCCGTTTGCCTCGCCCCAAACAGGATGGGCCGAACAAGATCCTGATGATTGGTGGCGCGCATCAGTTGCCGCCATTCGTGCAGTTTTGTCGAAAGAAAATGTCGCTAGCGAATCAATTGCGGCTATCGGCCTGTCAGGCCAAATGCACGGCGCTGTGCTGTTAGACGAGAAGGACCAGGTGTTGCGACCGTCAATCATCTGGTGCGATCAACGCAGCGACGCTCAGTGTCGGCAGCTGACGGAACAACTCGGCACTTCACGTCTCATTGAGTTGACGTGCAACCCCGCTCTTACCGGATTCACTCTACCAAAAGTTCTTTGGGTCAAGGATCACGAGCCTGAGCATTGGCGACGCAGTCGATCTCTGTTGCTTCCCAAAGATTATGTTCGACTACATTTGACCGGCGACAAAGCAACGGACGTTGCAGACGCATCAGGCACTCTCTTACTCGATGTATCGGCCCGTCGCTGGTCCAACCAGATGTTGGACGCGGCCGGACTCAAGGAGACTGCTCTGCCACGCGTCTTTGAATCGCAGGAGATCACCGGAACAATTTCGCAGTCCGCCGCTGAACTAACCGGTCTACGCGCCGGTACTCCTGTTGTCGCAGGTGCGGGAGATCAAGCCGCGGGTGCCGTGGGCATGGGGATTGTGAAACCGGGCTCGGTCAGTGCGACGATCGGCACTTCAGGTGTTGTCTTCGCTGCGACAAAAAATCCCGCGCTCGATGCAAAAGGAAGAGTGCACACCTTTTGTCACGCGATACCAAACCGCTGGCATGTTATGGGAGTGACGCAAGGCGCTGGACTCTCTTTGCGTTGGTTTCGCGATCAATTTGGCGGAGAGTCGTATGAACAGCTGACGACAGAAGCCGCAAGCGTTCCAGCTGGAGCAAACAACTTGTTGTGGGCTCCCTATCTGATGGGCGAACGAACGCCGCATCTGGATCCCAACGCACGCGCTGCCCTCGTAGGATTGACCGCAAGTCACACACGCAGTCACGTCGTGCGCGCGATTCTCGAGGGCGTGGCTTTTAGCTTGCGCGACTCATTGGAAATCTTTAGAGAAATGAACGTGCCAATTGAGTCGATCCGTCTCGGTGGAGGCGGTGCGCGATCAAACCTGTGGCGGCAGATTCAAGCTGACATCTACGCGCACGCGGTTGATATCGTCCAGGCTGAGGAAGGAGCAGCTTACGGTGCGGCGTTACTAGCGGGTGTCGGTGGCGATCTTTGGAAGTCAGTCGATGATGCCTGCGCCGACGTCGTCCGAGTTATCGATCGAATAGAACCCAATGGGGAGGCGGTAAAAACGCTGGAACCACTTTACCGATCCTATCGCGCGCTTTATCCTGCATTGCACAAAGTATTCAACACCGGATCTGTCTAACCTTTGAGAACGCTGAGGACCTATGCGACTACCAAAACCAGCCCTCGTTGTATCAATTGTTTTTGCCTTATTGGCCTTAACGGTTTTCACTAGCTGTAAATCGTCGACAAATACCACCACCTCGACGACAACCGGAAAGAAATACAAGCTCGCTTTTGTAACGAACAACGCGTCGGATTTTTGGACCATTGCGAAAAAAGGGACCGACAAAGCAGCTGCTGAAGTTCCGGGAATTGAAGTCGAGTTTCGTTTTACCGCCGACGGCACGGCTGCGGAACAACAGCGCGTGATTGAAGATCTACTGGCCAAGGGAATTGATGGCATCGCCATCAGCCCAATCGATCCACAAAACCAATCCGCGATGCTGGACCGAGCTGCCAGCCAAGCGCTTGTCGTTACCCAGGACAGTGACGCGCCCAATAGTAAACGTGCATGTTACATCGGGACTGACAATATCGCCGCGGGCCGACAAGCTGGCGAGTTGATCAAAGAAGCGTTGCCGCAAGGCGGAAAGATTATGGTGTTTGTGGGCATGCTAGATGCCGCGAACGCACGTGAACGATATCAAGGAATCAAGGAAGCGCTACAAGGATCGAATATTCAGATCATCGATGTCCGCCAAGACAACACTGATCGCGTGCGCGCGAAGTCGAACGTCGCTGACACGCTCGTGAATCAACCCGACGTCGCCTGTCTGGTGGGTTTGTGGTCCTATAACGGACCGGCGATTCTGAACGCGGTCAAGGAAGCGGGAAAAACTGGCAAAGTAAAGATCGTCGCGTTCGATGAAGAAGACGAAACCTTAAGCGGTATCAAAGAAGGCGCGATTTACGCCACTGTCGTACAACAACCGTTTGAGTTCGGTTTCCGATCGATGGAGTTGATGGCCCAGGTCTTGAACGGCGACAAATCTGTCATTCCCGCAAGCAAACAGATCTTCGTGCCAACCATCGCGGTGAAAAAGGAACAGGTCGACGAATTCACGAAGAAGATCAACAGCTTGCGCGGGCGCGGATAGTTCTTTCGTTCGATAATCGCTTCGCGGTGAGTGACTGCATCTGCGCGGCTTCGCCGACTGATGTGAGGCGGTGGCTCTACTGCGATGTACGTGCGTCACTCCGCTAGGAGTGTCATGTTTATAGTATGTTTGTGACAGCAAAAACAGACTTCGCAGTTAAGAGGAGCGGAACCGAAACTCCCGCGTGACTACTCAAGATGAATTTCCGCTCCTCTTAACTGCGCCGGAGGTCCAGGGTTCTGGCTGCTATAAACATTCGACTCCTTACGGAGTCGAATGTTGTGCGTCTTTCTTAAACTTTCTTTTTGGTTAGGTCGAAGGGCAGAGCCCGAACCAGGGGCATAGCCCAAAGTGAAGAGACTCGCTTGCGGCGGGGCAAAGCCACCGCCTCACATCGAGCGGCAAAGCCGGGTCAGTTGTAGTTCTCGGAACGGCTCGTTTCATCATCTAATTAATGACCACAAACACGCCAATTCTGGAAATGCGCGGAATCGATAAACGATTCCCCGGCGTCGTTGCGCTGGACCAGGTAAGCCTCACTGTCAATCGAGCAGAAGTCGTAGCGCTCATAGGCGAGAATGGCGCAGGCAAGTCCACGCTGATGAAAATTCTCGGCGGCGCAATATCACGCGATAATGGTGAGATTCGCATCGATGGAACTGATGTTGAGATTCGATCACCGCGCGAGGCTAGTGCTTTTGGGATCGAGTTTATTCACCAGGAGTTGAGTGTTCTCGATAATCTCGATGTAGCGGCCAACATCTTTCTTCGTCGCGAACCCACTAAAGGCGGCATTCTCAAACTCATCGATCGCAAACGAATCCACCACGAGTCTGATCAGCTGCTTCGCAAACTCGGCCTCGATATTTCAAGTCGCACGCCACTCAGCCGACTCCCGCTCGCGCATCAACAGTTGGTCGAAATTGCCAGATCACTTTCAGCAGGTGCGCGCATCATCATCATGGATGAGCCAACGTCGAGTTTGACGCTAACTGAAACTCGACGTTTGCTGGAGATAGTCAGGGAACTGAAGGCCGACGGGGTGAGTGTCATCTACATTTCGCATCGCTTGCACGAAGTTGAAGAGATTGCAGATCGTACCGTCGTCCTGCGCGACGGTAAGAACGCCGGCACAATTGAACGTAATGAGCTGACGCATGACGTGATGGTGCGCAAAATGGTCGGTCGTGATCTCACAGAAATGTTTAAAGCCGAATCGCCTCAGGCCCGAACCACAAATGGGGAGGGTTTCGTGGTCAGCGGTCTTCGCACACAGCGCTATCCGCATCACTCAATTTCGTTCACGGTCGCTCGAGGTGAAGTGCTGGGTTTTGCCGGCCTGGTCGGTGCGGGCAGATCCGAAGTGGCACGGACGCTTTTCGGTGTCGACGAACCAATTGCCGCTTCTATTTCATCAGGTGGCCAGCCGCTCCAAATCAAAACTCCAAAAGACGCAATCAACCACGGGGTTTATTTGGTCCCTGAAGACAGACGCGCTAACGGACTGATTGTCGACTTCAACGTACGCGAGAATATCTCACTTCCGAACCTCGACAGTTATTCCACTGCAAAGATCATCAGTTCGAAGAGAGAAACAGCGGCGGCGGTTCAAGCGGTGAAGTCGATCAACATCAAGACGCCTTCGCCGGAAATGCGTGCGGCAAATCTTAGCGGAGGCAATCAACAGAAAGTGGTGTTGGGCCGTTGGCTCGCCTGTAATCCAAGAGTTCTGATTTTTGATGAACCAACTCGCGGTATCGACGTGGGCGCAAAAGCTGAGATCTACTCGCTGATTCGACGTCTTGCGAATGACGGTGTTTCAGTGATTGTCATCAGTAGCGAAATGGAAGAGATCCTGGGTATCAGCGATCGGATCGCCGTAATGCATGAGGGACGCATTACAGGAATTCTCGAACGTCCACAATTCACTGAAGAAGCCGTTATGTACCTGGCTACCGGTTCCGAAGGATAGACTGCGCATGAAAAAAGAGCTCGGCATCTTTGTCCTGCTAATTGTTCTCTGCGTTATTGCCTCAGTGTACGAGCCAAAGTTTCTGCTAGCCATCAACCTGCAGAACCTTGCCCGGCAGATTGGCGCATTCGGCATCTTCAGCATCGGCCTGGGAATCGTGATCATCACCGGCGGGATCGAGCTTTCAGTTGGATCAATGATGGCTTTGCTCGGCGTGCTTATGTCGATGATGTTGACGGAATGGCACATCGGTGTGGTGCCAGCGATTCTGCTTTGTATTCTCGTGGCAATGACGCTCTCATTGTCCCACGGGCTGCTCATCACGCGACTCAACATGCAGCCGTTTATCGTTACGTTGTGCGGCTTGTTGGTTTACAGAGGACTCGCACGTTTCATTAGCGCCGATAACACAAAGGGATTCGGTACCGTGGCTGGCCTGGATTTTCTGCGCTTCCTCGCGAATGGAAATCTGGCAGGTGTACCGATGCCGTTTGTGCTGTTGATACTGATAAGCGTCATCACCTGGGTTGCGCTGCATCGATCAGTGTACGGACGCTATTTATTTGCCGCCGGTCGGAATCCGGAGGCAGCGAGGTACGCTGGTATCAACACACGCGGAATTATCACAACTGCGTATGTCGTCGCCGGCGCACTAACAGCAATATCTGGAATCATCTTCGCCTTCTACACTAATTCAATATCACCGGCTAACCATGGTAATGCCTATGAACTTTACGGAATCGCTGCGGCCGTCTTGGGTGGGTGTTCTTTGCGAGGTGGTGAAGGTTCTGTCGTAGGAATTCTGATCGGCACCGCACTGATTCAGGTACTTAGAAACCTCGTTAACCTGCTTGGTATTCCGAGCTCTCTCGATTTTGCGGTCATGGGTGCAGTGATTTTGATCGGAGTTATGGCCGACCAGATTTTGACTGAGCGCCGCAACCGGCGACAGATTACTGTGATGAGAGAGTCGACAGCGAGTGGGGTTCCTGCAAGCAAATAAACCATTGACGAATTCAGCGCCAGGCACTGCAATTTGGGAGGAACGTTGGCACCCGCTTCGAGAAGAATGGGTAATCGTTGCCGCACACCGGCAAGATCGACCGTGGAGCGGCGAAACAGTTCCACACCAACAACCGAACTTACCAGCATACGTTGACGACTGTTATCTGTGTCCGGGCAATGCCCGCGTTGGCGGAGCGATCAATCCTAAGTACGATGGTGTCTTTGTTTTTGATAATGACCATCCGTGTGTTGGTTTGAATGCACCCGACGATCTGTATCCTGCGACCGGTATCAATCAGAATCGACCAGCACGTGGCATTGCGCGCGTGGTTTGTTACACACCGCGACACGACCTCTCCCTGGCCCAACTTGAGCAAACGGACATCGAGAACCTGCTTGCTGAATGGCAGCGCCAGTACACGGAGCTTTCGGGGCATGCCGGTGTAAAGCACGTTCTTGTGTTTGAAAACAAGGGCGAGGTTGTAGGCGTCTCGAATCCACATCCGCATTGTCAGATCTATGCGACCAATTTTGTTTTCAAGACAATCGAGATCGAGGCCGGCGCAAGCGCGCGACATTTACTTCAGACCGGGCGCTCACTGTTTCAGGACATTATCGATGCCGAACAGAAAGATCAGCGTCGGATTATCAGCGAGAACAGTTGGACCATCGCTTTCCTTCCCTATTTCGCGCGGTATGCATATGAGGTTTACATTGCGCCAAAACAAACTCACGCAAGCCTCGCAAACCTGAGCGAAGCTGAATTACAAGGCTTCGCGGCCGTGCTGAAAGAAACATTGGTTAGGTTGGATAACCTGTGGCAAATGCCTTTTCCGTACGTCATGGCGCTTCATCAGGCGCCTTCAGGGGACAATGATCATCGCGGGTTCCATTTCCATATCGAGATTCATCCCCCTCTACGAAAAGCGAATCTGCTGAAGTATCTTGCCGGACCGGAAATCGGTGGAGGTAACTTCCTGAGCGACACTTCGCCCGAGCAGAAAGCTGCAGAACTTCGGGCGCTCTCGGCTACGCATTATTCGCTGCAATCGCAATGACGGAGAGTATTCAATCTCTAATTGGACCACTAAAACGACTGCACCGTCAGATCCGAGAAGCAGTCGTCGAGTCGTGTGAGCGGTCGCGTCTGGAAGATCTTTCGGCCGTGGCCCGTGAAGAGGAAGGCGACACGATCTATGCAATCGATCGCGTGAGTGAGGAATTGCTCGTCGAGATTTTTGAACGCGAGATTGCGGTTAATGCCCCGCTCGTTCTGATTGCGGAAGGTTTGCCTGCAGGTAAGATCACGCTACCGAGCGGCGCCAGTGAAGCTGACGCGGTCTGGCGAATAATCGTCGATCCGATCGACGGCACGCGTGGCTTGATGTACCAGAAACGCAGTGCGTGGGTACTTACCGGTGTCGCGCCCAACAAAGGTCCGGGTACTTCGCTAAGCGATATTGAGTTTGCGATTCAGACTGAGATTCCGCTGATCAAACAACACTTATCAGATAGTGTATGGGCCACGAAAGGTCAGGGGATAACGGCCGAACGGTTTAATCGTTTGACTGACGAATCGCAATCCCTGGCGCTGAAGCCTTCAAGCGCGAAAAGCATCGCTCACGGTTATGCCCAGATTTCACGCTTCTTTCCAGGAGCCCGTGACGTGCTTGCGGCGATTGATGAAGAGATTGTTCTTTCCGCTCTTGGCCCTGTGCAACCGGCTAAGGCGGGCTGCTTTGAAGATCAGTACCCGTCATCCGGTGGGCAGCTATACGAACTTATGAGTGGACACGATCGTTTTACCGCCGATCTGCGTCCATTGCTCAACGAACTGCTTGCCACAAGAGGTGCGAGTCTCGGCATCTGTTGTCATCCTTATGACGTTTGTACGGAGTTGATTGCACGAGAAGCCGGAGTGATCGTCACCGACGTGAACGGACAACAACTAACTGCGGAACTGTCGGTAAAGCCGGATGTCGCCTGGATCGGTTACGCGAACGAGGCGATCCGCTCGCAGATGGAGCCGTTGTTGATATCTGCATTAAGGCGTCGCGGATTGTTGTACCCAAATGAGTAACTGTTAATTCAGTACTCTGCGCGATAGCGGTTGGCCACCAAGGCGCTTAACGTACACAACATTCAAGGTCTCAGCTGCATGTTCGGCGTACACAAGAAGCGGCACGCAAACCGCGCTAAAACAGCTCAAACACCGGTATTTGCAAGGTGGGAAGGGTGGCTTGCCCCCGCTCAATGTGCCTTACCTTCAACGTTGAATGGAAGCGCCATTGAGCGGGGGGCAAGCCACCTTCTTCCCAACCTGCAATCATTCGATCTTGAACTATTCCAGTGAAGGTTGACCGCTAATCGTTTGCACGTCGAACGATTGGCACCCAATGACCAGATTTAAAGCAGTCAAAGAGCTAGCGAATGCCAACGAAGAAACGTTGGCATTCATCGAGAAAGTTTCTGCGGCTAACCTTTTCGATGACCGTGAGCCAGTCGTCATCACACGCGCGCCGGGCAGACTCGACGTCATGGGGGGCATCGCTGACTACTCCGGTTCGCTGGTACTGCAACTTCCAATCGCTGATGCAACTTACGTCGCACTACAAAAGTCTGACTCACGGACACTCCGAGTCTTAAGTCAGAGCCTGCAGGCACCCGGGCGTTCCATTGACCTTGAACTGGCAAAGCTGGATGGGCCGATCGAATACGAAACCGCAAGACGTCTTTTTCCTGACGGGCCGAGTCATTGGGCAGCTTACATCGCAGGTGTTTTTCTTGTGCTGATGCGTGAGAAGGACGTCGGTTTCAACCGCGGCGCAACTCTTCTGATCCATTCAACCGTACCGGAGGGAAAAGGAGTCGCATCATCGGCTGCACTGGAAGTAGCGGTGATGCAAGCCGTGACCAATGCCTTCGACATGCAAATGGACTGTCGAGAGTTGGCGACACTGTGTCAGAAGGTTGAGAACCTCGTCGCAGGGGCTCCTTGCGGAATCATGGACCAAATGACGTCCGCCTGTGGCGAACAGAATCGTTTGCTTGAGTTGTTGTGTCAGCCTGATCAAATGCTCGGTACATTACCGATACCTGAGGAACTCGAGTTGTGGGGCATTGACTCGGGTGTTCGGCATGCAGTCAGCGGTTCAGACTATACAACCGTTAGGACGGCTGCGTTCATGGGATATCGAATCATTGCGGACGTTGCGGGCTTGAGCGTTTCGCCTCAGTCGCATGGCAGAGTTTCCATCGCCGACACAAAATGGAAAGGGTATCTCGCCAACATCACGCCCACTGAATTCGAAGCCGGCTATTTGCGCGCTCTGCCTTCGACGATGAGAGGCGACGACTTTCTTTCCCGCTACCACGGAATCACTGATACCGTAACTGTTGTGCAGCCGACCATTGACTATCCGATCCGGCAATCAACAAGTCACGCCGTCTACGAACATGCTCGCGTTCGGGCGTTCGCAGATAAATTGAAAAACTGGCAAGGCATCGATCAGGCGGGCGAGGTAGGCAAACTCATGTTTGAATCACACAAGAGCTATTCCGAGTGTGGATTGGGATCAGAAGCAACTGATCTAATCGCTGATCTCGTGCGTGACTCGACTGGTGATGGCTTGTTCGGCGCCAGAATCACTGGCGGCGGAAGCGGTGGCACAGTCGCCGTACTCGCTCGGAGTTCGGCACGCGAAGCAATCGAGAGTTTACAAAAGAGGTTTGCAGAGGAGACTGGATACAACCCGATCATCATCTCGGGTTCTTCGCCAGGCGCCTGCACGTTTGATCATGTGACGCTTAAGATCTAAGTTCTTTCTGTGTTACCAATCATCGTGGTATGAAGTCAGTACCACCTCGCGGTAGCGGGTGGGTGCGAAGCCT
>DATIBJ010000006.1:0-5338 GCA_035457565.1 Pyrinomonadaceae bacterium
ACGTCCTCGTCCGCAACGCGACGCAGTCGCGCAGTTTTGTTCGCTTCGCTCAGTGCGGACGAGGACGTCCGCGCTCCCAGTGAGGACGATAATCATCACTGTACCCTTGGCGGCGGAATTCTTGATCCGAGTCCAAACTGCTCGGGATTCGGCAATATCGAGGTGACCTCATAAGCGCGAACCGCTTCATCCAGCGCGCGACTCTTATCAAGCCATAAAGCGATGGCATTGTCGTATCGCGCCAACACGCTCTCGAGCCAATAAGGACGATTCTCCGCGAGCCATTGCGCTCGATATGCGACCTTCAACTCACCCAGCTCTTCGGCCATTTCACGCAACTGGTTATAAATCGGACTATAGTAGCGACGCAGCCGTCGCGTCTTCGTGCGATCTCCGAGGTTAAGATATGCGTCCCAGTATTCGCGACTTAGTTTTTCAACGGTTTGCGCCCGCCGCCCCAAATGATCAAATCGCTCCGCCGCAAAAATCATCACAGGAATCATCGATGCATTACGCTTCGCTCGCTGTCGATTTCGCAAAAGAGTTTCATGTGCCCCCTCCACCTGTAGTCGCATCTGTTTGATCTTCTCGGCATTCAAACGCGCGGTGTTCTGAAAACTCGTCGTAAAGGGATCTCGCCAGAAGAGATCATCGCTCGTACCAATTCCCAGCACCGCGTTCACACTTCCAAGTGCATGAATCACGCCGACAAACTGATCCCCATCGTTGCGGAAGAACGCCCAATCGAAATCGTGATCAAACGTTTTCAGATCTACCGCCTGCCCTTGCCACGAGGCAGCGGCGCCGAGCACGATTCCATACCAGGTCATCTCAAACAGTGACTCACCATCGTCGTCCCACGTTGTGTTTAGCATTCCGGGCGATCCAGCTGCCTGACCGTCGCGCACAAAGTTGATGATGTTCTTTGAAGACGCGTCGACGTTTGGAAAGATCTGATTCCAACCCCACACACCCGGACAGATCCATTGCTCAAGGCCGGCGTCTTTGAACGGCTTGATTCGTGACTCGTAACTATCTCGCGGCGAATAGTCCCAGTTCGCCACAATCATCTCTTTAGGAATCTGCCCAATCAGATCCGGATGGTTCAACGCGATGTCGCCCCAGAAAATCAGCTTCCGGTTGTAGGACTTCAATAGATCGCGAACGCGATTCAGATGTTCGAAGTAAACAGCACCGACGCCTCGCGTCTGCGCTGCTTCACGGCTCTGCCCTTCACCCAGCTCAAAGGTTTCATCTTCGCCGATGTGGAAAAACTTTCCGGGAAACAGCTGGTTGAGTTCGCGATACCAATCTGCTATCAGCTTGTAAGTGCCTTCCTGCTGCGGGGACAGCACGTCGCCGTATGGCGTTTCTGCAAGCGAGGCGTACTTCTCGAATTTCAGCGCCTTGTGTAGATGACCGAATGTTTGTTGCTCCGGAATGATTTCGATGTGATACGACCGAGCGTACTGAATGATGTCGCGTATTTCGTCCGGAGTTAGTGAACCGCCTGTTGGACCAATCAGTGGATGCTCTGAACTGGAAAAGGCGTGCTCCATATAAAACGAGTGGAGATTCAACTTGAACGCGGACATGGTGCGAATCTGGCGCTTGATATAGTCGACTGTCGGTACAGGACCACGACTGATATCGTCCGAAACTCCACGCCATCGCATTGCCGGCCAATCAATGATTTTCACTCCCGGTACATGTGCTGCCGATCCTTCGCCGCGCACCAATTGCTTCAGAGTCTGCAATCCGTAGAACACGCCCGCGGCGGTCGAGCCGCCAATCACTACACCACGACTTCCTGACACGAGCACGTAACCTTCCTCATGCAAGTCGTTGGGCACGGAGACGCCGGCTGTTTGGAGAGCGGTTTGAATTACTGGTAGGTCGAGCTTACCAATGAGAATCGACCGCCGCCCACGGCCGCCTGTGCGGATGGTGACGTCGGCCGTGTGTTTTAGATCCTCGATGAAGTCACGCGCAGCAAATTGATCGTCAGCCGAACGCGGATCGGCGAGTGCAACGCGGGTCGAACGATCAACGGGAAAACGTTCCGCCGTTGTTGATATCTGACGAGGCTGAGGAATTACGGATACCTTCTCCGGCTCCTGCGTCTGCGCCTGAACCAGTAGTGTTGCTGAAAGAAGAATAATGACAAATGCGTTCAGACTCTTGATCGAGGTTCGTGTTAAAGTGTTCAGCATCGCCGAAGTTTTACTTGAAATTGGATCGGTTGGAATGGCGAGGAGTATTTAACTGAAAAGGTCCGCGAAGACAAGACCGATCATGAGGTCACGCCAAGTTACCGGCAACAGTCAGTACCGAAACGCGGTAGCGTTGGGTCTGCGTTCCCTTTAGTCGATCGTGAGGTGCCGCGAACCCGACGCTACCGCGTTTCGGTACTGACTGTTGCCGGCAGCTTGTAAACATACGCGCGGTACGCTGATTCAACTGGAAAGCACAAAGCACCAAGAACAAAGCACACTGAGACTCCGATGTCATTAATGCTCCAGGAAATCGCTGAGCAGCCTGCGGCACTCGAACGTACGA
Source organism: Pyrinomonadaceae bacterium (assembly GCA_035457565.1). Classification (GTDB taxonomy): domain Bacteria; phylum Acidobacteriota; class Blastocatellia; order Pyrinomonadales; family Pyrinomonadaceae; genus PSRF01. Next base: position 2,560 of record DATIBJ010000006.1, read on the forward strand.
TCAAAGAGGAACGCGGCAAAATCTCCACGCTGGCTCAGTCGTTAAGAACACGCGATATCGACTTGATCGTACTCGTCGCGCGTGGAAGCTCTGACAACGCAGCGCTGTTTGGTCGATACCTGTTGGAAATAACAACTGGTATTCCTGTCTCTCTTTCCGCTCCTTCGGTCCATACCGTTTATCAGGCAAAGCTGAAGTTGGATCATGCGCTGGTCGTCGGTGTCTCACAATCCGGTGAAGGAGAAGACATCAACCGCGTGCTCGAGAATGCTCGCGCATGCGGCGCGCTGACGGTTGGAATAACAAATGAACCACGCTCCACGATGACGAAGCTCGTGGACGAAACGCTGTTGACACACGGTGGACCAGAGCGGTCGGTCGCGGCAACAAAGACGTTCACCGGTCAGATGCTCCTGTTTTATATATTGGCCGCTGAACTCAGTAACACCCGGCTATTTTCATACGAGACGATTCCCGATTTCGTAAGTCGCGCTCTTGAACAGAAAGCAGCGATTCACGAGTTGGTCCAACGCTACGTCTTCATGGAGAACTGTGTCGTCGTCGGACGCGGTTTAGCTTACGCGAATGCATATGAACTGGCGTTGAAGTTGATGGAGACGTGTTACGTCGTTGCCGAACGTTTTTCCTCAGCCGATTTTCTGCATGGGCCACTCGCCATGGTGGAACGGCACTTCCCCGTAATTCTGTTCGCGCCGCCCGGTGTGATGTTAGAAGGCGTTAGGAATCTGATTGATAGACTAAACGAGTTACACGCCGATACGCTCGTTATTACGAGCGACCTTGATGCGGCATCTTCTTGTACACGATCGATTATTATGGCGCGAGAGATTGACGAGTTTGTGGCACCGATTCCGTATATTGTGCCAGGCCAACTGTTCGCGGCGTTATTGGCCGAAGCAAAAGGACTGAATCCCGACGCGCCACGATCGTTATCGAAGGTAACGAGAACGCTCTAAATGTCCGTTACAACGGACAACGGACAAGAACTACGGAATTATGAACATTGAATTAAAGGCCACATCTCATAATCCTATTTACATGCAAGTTCGCGAACAGATCGAGGCACAGATCCGCAGCAAGCAAATCTCTTCAGGCGAACCCCTTCCTTCTCCGACAGCATTGGCACAAAAGCTTTCCGTTGATAAGGGTGAAATTCAACGCGCGTATTTTGAGTTGGAACAGGGTGGGTTGGTCAAGAAAGAGACGGGCAAGGATTTTCTTGGAAAGCCGAAGGTGACATACTGCGTAAAGTAATGCTTGATGCAGCTTGTTAGCCGTTTTAGACGTAATCGTGTACGCGCTGTCAACCATCTCAATTCGAGCGCTCTCATAAAAGAAAATGGTTTGACTTCAGAACTCAGGCAGCGGTATAAAGCGCTATCGAACAAGAAATCTTCTCATGTTCTGTCGGCTTTTAACCTCGCCTGTTTACGTAAACAACACAGATGTTTTCTTAGCATAACTCTTCCCTAACCAAATCCGTGGAGGTACCGTAATGGCGCCTGCAGCTCTCATGATTTCATTGCGTTATTGTCTTTTGCAATTTATCGCTTTCACCTTGGCGGCAGGATATCTAGTCTGGACGATATCACCGAGGATCGGATTGGCGACGCAGGAGACACAAAAGACGATTAAACAACGTGACCATCGTGTGACCGACCCAATTAAGATTGTAGGCGTATCCATTAACTCCAAACCAATCGATCTAAATAAGGAGTTTACAGGAGATTCAAATTGGCTTCGAGGTGCTGAAGTTCGACTAAAGAACACATCGAACAGAAACATCACCTACGTGGAAATCCATCTTTACTTCCCGGAAACGAGGGGCGCTCGACCTGAAATGCTTTACTGGTCTGGCTTAGGTATTAAACCCGCAGTGCCTTCAATTCGTCCCCCTCTAATGCTCCCCCCAGGTGATGAAGTCACCTTTCGATTAGGCGATGAAGACTATGAAGGTTTAGTTGGGTTTATTGGTACGCGCTCCAACTTAGCTGCGCTTAGTAAGGTTGAACTGAAGATAGGTTTTGTGGTGTTCGATGATCTACTTGGTTGGCAAGACGGCGTTTACTCTAGACAAGATGCTAATCATCCACGGCGCTGGGTTCCGCTCTCAAATCAATCTCCACACTGATTGAATTAGAGAGGCGAACAACCATGAGACTTTTTTCTAACGTACTCGCCCTAGGAACCTTGGACCCAAATCACAATGGCGTATCGGAATCGCATGAATTAGCAGGCTTGCATTCTCTTGACCTGAAATCAATTGACTTACATTACAAAACTTCGAAGAGAACAGATGAATATGGAAATCGATTCAAATATAGAGCGAAAGTAGGCGACGTGCATGATGCCCAAGTCGGGCGCTGGGCCTGGGACGTCTACTTACTCTCGCGCCCGTGAACCTTTGATCAGGTTTAGTCTGGTAAAGAGACGCTGATGAACGCGTCTCTTTTTTGTTGTAAAAGCGTCGAATAACGATCGTCTAAACGATGGTGGTCGGGTCAGGCATCACCACCGTCTTCGGGATGTTAATAACCATTCCGGGACAGTCGTTCTGAGTGACACAGCTTTAGGGTGGCGTTATACATATTGTTGAGGGGCGTGGTACAGTTTTTCCGCAATCAAACATGACCTAGTAACCATTGAGATGCGAAAGTGGCGGAATTGGCAGACGCGCCAGACTTAGGATCTGGTACCGAAAGGTGTGGGGGTTCGAGTCCCCCCTTTCGCACCACAGCACCAGGACATAGCTCATGCA
>DATIBJ010000007.1:0-12232 GCA_035457565.1 Pyrinomonadaceae bacterium
CCGGTTGCAGTAACGATGATGTCAGCATCCAGTTGCTGACCCGACTTCAGCAAGAGCCCGTCTTCGGTAAACGACTCAATGTGATCGGTGACCACTGACGCCTTGCCCTCGCGTATCACGCGAAAGATGTCTGCGTCTGGCGCTATGCAGAGACGCTGGTCCCACGGGTTGTAATACGGTGTGAAATGTTTTGAATCGTATGTCTCGCCGAGATGACGGCGCACGCCTTTCGCTACCATCCGCTTGAAAACGTTGGGTCGCTTACGTGCAAGGTTGTAGAAGAAGCTTGTCATCAGCACATTCTTCCAACGAGTGAGCACGTATGCAGCACGGTCGGGAAGAACAAATCTCAGCGAGTTAGCAATGATGTCCTTGGATGGACGCATCACAATGTAACTTGGCGAGCGCTGAAGCATCGTAACGTGGGCCGCGCGTTCGGCGATCGCAGGCACGAGTGTGATGGCAGTCGCACCGCTTCCGATCACGACGATACGCTTGTTCGAGTAGTCGAGATTCTCAGGCCACTTCTGCGGATGCACCAACGTTCCGCGAAATCGTTCAACGCCGGGCCACTCCGGTGTGTAGCCGTTGGCGTAGTCGTAGTAGCCGGTGCAGAGAAAGAGGAAGTTGCAGGTGAACTGGACTGACGTTTCTTCTCCCTGCGGGCTCTGAGTCTCTGTGGTTTTGTCGGATCCGATCTCGGCGTCCGCGTGTCTTTGCGCCTTTGCGACTTTGCGGGAAAGTTCTTCAGACAGACGGTCCCCGTTTCCCCCATTCCCCTTTTCCCCATTTCCCCCTGTCTCTATTTCCACCGTCCATCGCGCCTCCGCCGACGACCATCGAGCACTTCGCACACGGTGGTTGTAGCGGATGGCTTTATCAACGCCGTACTCAATCGCCGTGTCGCGAATGTAGTTGAGGATGGCTGGACCTTCAGCGATCGCTTTTGGGGAACTCCAGGGACGAAAGCGATAACCGAGCGTGTACATGTCTGAGTCAGAGCGGACACCGGGGTAGCGAAAGAGATCCCACGTGCCGCCCATCACATCGCGCCCTTCGAGGATGACGAATGTCTTCTGCGGACAGTGCGTCGTGAGATGGCAAGCCGCTCCGATCCCCGAGAGCCCAGCGCCCACGATGATGACGTCTACGTGTTCCACTATTAATTGACGGGACGCGACAAGAATATCCACCGATTCCACAGATTACACAGATTAAATCGAAATACGAAAGTTGAGGTATTACGTTCTCCAAGCGTTGGGTAAGAATAGCAACTTACCTGCTTCAAATTTGATCTGTGTAATCCGTGTAATCGGTGGATGTTCTTTTGCGAAAACGAGGCTAATTGAAGAGCTACCGATCGCGTATCAGCACGATATCCTGCAACTCTTCTACGCGCGTGAAGGCGAACAATTTGCCGTCACGCGACCAGGCGTAACTGTAGAGTTTCTGTTGCGGCAAACCTTCTAGCCTGCTGGGCTGTCCGCCTTCAAGCCTCTGTTTCCAGACGCCATTTGCCCAGTCCCGATATGTCACAGCTTTTCCGTCGGGCGTCCAGCGTGGCCCGCCGTTGAGATTTGCAAGACGTGGAAGGTCGAACAGCTCAATTGGCTGCCCTCCTTCAAAGGAGAAGATTGCGAGTTTCTCTTCACTCTCGCCATAGGCGCAAGCGATTAGTTTCCCATCGGGCGAGATGCGAGGCCAACTCGCTGCCTTTGCCAATATGCGCGCTGGCGTGCCGCCATCAAGTGAGATGCGCCACAGCGTGCCCAGGTCATCATTACCTGATCTGTAAACAACCCACTTGCCGTCGGGCGAGACGTGTGGCTGAGAGTTATTGCCACCCGTCGTCAACTGTTTCATGTCGCCTCCGTCAATGTTGGCGCGCCAGATCTCGGAGCCACCGTGCCGGTCTGAATGAAACACGATGTATCGCCCGTCAGTGGTGACGCTCAATTGGTCATTGACATTGCCTGACGGCAACAGTTGTTTTTGACTTCCTCCGTCCGAATCCACTGTCCAAAGGGTCACACTCTGATCCACAAATGCCGTGAAGACAATGCGACGATCTGGCGTCCAATCCAGACCGGATCCCCCGTTCAATCTTCCCAGGGAGTCAAACGTAATCTGCTTGGCATTGATGAGATCGTTAGAGGGGGCTATCCAGATGTTTGACTGAGTCTGGGCGCGTACCGCCAGCAAAGATCTACTGTCCGCTGCGAGAGTGGCAGAGTTGCTGTACATGTTCAGGTCGGTAACGATGCGTTGGGCTTGGCCATTGGGATAAGAGACGTGCCAAAGCTGCGTGTCGAAACCGGAACTTGTTTCGGAGGCGACGACGATTAGGCCGCTTGAGTTGGTCAACCATTCCGTCCTGCGGATTTGTTTCCAGCTCTTGCCGCTCACCTGCTTGATTGATCCGTCTGCGATGTTAACAACAAATATCTCGCAATCTCGCCGGCTCTCATTGTTGACTGCGGCGACCGCAATCAAAGACCCGTCCGGCGACCATGATGGGCTGTGCCGGAAGAAACTGAGATCGGCTGGGCGCGACGCGAGTTCCCGCTCCCCAGCCGCTTTCGTCTCTGCGATGACCAAAACAGACCTGCGATTGGCGACGTCATTCCGGACGAAGGCGAATTGTTTGCCGTCGCGCGAGAATGTGATGCGGTTGCGCACCCGCTCTTTCACCTTCTCCGCCACGCCGCCTAACACGGGGATTTTGTAGAGAGTTCCGTCCGATGAATAGTCCTTTATCGCTGTGAAGTAAAGATTGCTTCCATCTGGAGAGAAGGTCAGACCCAAATAGATCAACTCGGCAGGGGAGCGAAGTGGAATGGGTTCGCCGCCGTCAACATGTCCAAGCCACAGGCCCTGCCGTCCTTCAGTATCAACAAGGATATAAGCAAAGAGCTTACCGTCAGGCGACAGAGTGGCACCGCGAGGATTACCGTTAACCGTCAAACGCTTGATGGTTATTTGCTGAAACGGAATCGGCGGCACTGCTGTTTGCTGCTCGTGAGGTGAGCGCTGAGAAAGAATGAAAAACGCAACCACGGCCGTTAAGACCAAGACAGAAGCGGCTACTAGGATCCCCTTACGATGCTTGAATTGACGCGTGAAAGAGTTCGAGCCTAGCGTTGTGTCACGCAACCTGGGGTTGACAGTTGCCAGCGTCGCGTCGTGGGCACTGCGACCGGAGTTCGGTTGAATGTGCGTCTCGTTCGCGGCCGGCGCGCTCTGAATTTCCTGTTCAAGAGTGACTCGCGTCCGCTCGTGCAGTATCACGTCACCGAAGGTTGGCCGAACGCCAGCAACAAACGTGTAGCCCTGCCCCGGAACGGTCACAATGTAGTGGTGCTGATCTGGCTTCTCACCCAAAAGCTTTCGAAGGTGTGAGATGTTCCGCGTTAGGTTGCTCTCCTCAACAACCACGTCGCCCCACACCTGCCGCATCAACTCATCTTTCTCTAGAACCTGCCCCCAGCGCTCTACTAGCGCCAGAAGCGTATCGAACTCTTTCGGATACAGTTTTATATGCCTGCCCTCGCGGAGCAGAAGACGTTTTTGCGCGTCGAGGCGGAACGGGCCGAACTCGTAAATGTAGTGACTCTGCTCGTTCATCGTCGCTCCGAGAAATTCGAAGGAATTCGCGGAGGTTTTCGAAGGACTTTCAAGGCTCGCTTTCGCTAGTGTCGCGGAAAGCAAAAGAGCCGAGTCGAGGGTGACGAGTCGCTCGGCTGGTTCAGGTCGATGATGACGTCGTTGGGGGATTGGGTCGGTCGGGGTAGTTAACTGACGGTCTCGAAAGTGAGCGCATTTTAGTGCAGGTGTTTTGACGAATCAACAGAGATATCGCAATGAAGAGAATCAAGAAATGAAAAAGGTGATGCGCACAACGACGTTGACGGTTGAGACCGAGCGAACATTCGTCTTCAGCACACGAAATATCAGGCAACTTCGGTGGTGTGAGCAGTGCGGAGCGGAAGTACTGATGGCGTTTGTGGACGAGGCGGCAACCGTTGCGGGGCTGAATGAAATGACGATCTATAAATCAATCGAGACGCGCTCGCTCCATTCCGACGAAGATAAATCGGGACGTGTCCTCGTCTGTCTCAACTCATTAGAAGATCAAAAACTGATAGTCAGAAAGGAAGGCTGATAATGTTCAACGAAACAAGCAGAGCGAGAAAGGAATAGGGTCATGAAAACTCGAATCAGATCAAAGAAGCTTTTGGGGTTTGGGATAGCTTTCGCGACACTTGCCATCACATGGGCCATGTGGGGCGCGAGACCTGCGAAGGCGATCATCATCATCAATAGCAAGACAGGCCTGGTCACTGCAACTCAGAATGTGGGGTTTAGAGTTCTCGCGCTCAATCTCGGCGGGGAAGTCGCGATCATCGACGACGGTGACGTCGTGGATGAGAACGGCAACTCGTTGATGAAGATTTCTATGACCAGGTTGGCGCCTGGCCATGGAGCCTATATCGGCGACTACAAGCCGCAACTCGCGGACGGAGCGCGGCAGCTGGTGCGCGTCGAGGTCAGGGCCGAGATCGGCGACTTAAGAAAAACCACCGAGCCCACTCTCCACATTAGACTCGAAGGATACGACACATCCACAGGACAGACCTTCATCATCGATGACGGCAAGTCGATCATCGATGATGGCAAGTAGAACCATGGGGTTCGACCAGATGTGCAGGTCCTACCGGAATAACTGACCCGCTATCGTCCGTCTACTGGCCAACCGCTTCCGGCGATGGAACAGTCGCCGCCCCGACAAGAAAGGATGCGCAAGAATGAGAGTAGTAGTTACGACGGTCGTTGTATGTTTGTGTTTTCTCTTTCTGACTACCACCACCCACGCGCAACTCGCGCGTACCTACGTGTCGCGGGTCGGCAACAATCTGAATCCATGTACGCGCACCTTGCCCTGTCGCCAGATAAACCGCGGGATCGACGCGGTGCAGCCGGGAGGCGAAGTCGTTGTCCTCGACACCGCCAATTATCAGGGCTTCACGGTCAACAAGGCGGTTTCAATCACGGCTAGTCCCGACGCGAGCCCAGCGATCACAGTAGTTTCTGGCAATACGGCAATCGTTATTGATGCAGGTTCGTCTGACGTCGTGAACATTCGGGGCATAACTGTCAACGGACTTCGCGGCACACAGGATCCCAGCTTCGGAGCCGACATCGAATCCGCTGCGGCCGTCCACTTCCAAGACTGCAACTTCCTCAATTTAGGTATCGGGGTAACAGCCGGGGGATTTCCTGTGTCGATCAAGAACACGACGTTCAGAGGAAATGGGAGCGGGATTCAGGTAGTTAGCACCAAGGCCTTATTGGAAGATTGTCGCTTCGAGAACAATGGAACCGGCTTGTTCGTTGGCGCGGGAGGCCGCGTGACGGCAATCGACTGCCTTGCATTCGGCAACTGGCGCGGATTTTATGCGGGTACTGTGCGTGAGGTTACGGATCTAAACCTCGAGCGCTGCAACGCCACAAATAACGACACGGGTATTCACGCGGACGCCGGAGTTGTTGTTCGAGTCGCTAACTCGACAATCACGAACAACACAGTGGGACTCGCTGCGTTTGGCAATGGTCAGATTGTTTCGCGGACGCCCGCAACTAACACGGTAGCCGGAAACGGATCGGGAGAAATCTTTACCGGCTTTTTCCCGGCCAAATAGATTACGACGTCAGAATTGCGAGATCTCGTTGGTGATGAAATGGTCTGTGAACTTTAGGGCGCTGCTCTAACCGAAGTAGAAGGGGATTCCCATGGACAAACGGAAAGCATTCACCAAAGCCGCCTTCAGGATGTTAACTGTGCTGCTAACCGTGGCTGGCATTTCAGAAGTGATCTTTATCCGCACGACAGAGGCAGTTTCCATCTTTACCGTCACGAACACGAACGACGCTGGAGCTGGATCTTTCAGGCAGGCAATTCTGGATGCTAATGCGGCGCCGGGATTCGACATCATTAGTTTCAACATTCCAGGCGCAGGAGTAAAGACAATCCTGCCGCTCACAACGCTACCAATAATCACCGATTCAATTTTTATCGACGGTTGGAGTCAAGGAGGAATATTGTACAGCGGGCCTCCTTTGATTGAGCTTTCAGGAAACGGCGTGCGTGGTTTGCGTCTTGGCTGCACCCAATCCCCAGATGACAATTGCCCTGAATCCAGAATTGGACCCGTCGACGACTCCACGATCAGAGGCCTGATCATCAATGGCTTTTCCGCTTCGGGAATAAGAATATTTGGGAATAACAACACAATAAGGGGCTGCTACGTAGGCACGACCTCAAACGGCGAAGCTGCTCTGGGAAACACCGGAGGGATTTTCGTTGTCGCCGGTGGCGATAACAATCTGATCGGTGGTACGACAGCGAGCGCGCGTAACGTCATATCTGGAAATCAACTCGATGGAATATCGGTTAGATCTGACAATAACCGGATTCAAGGTAACTACATTGGTCTGTCAGCGTCGGGTCTTAGCGATTTGGGAAACGGGGCATGGGGAGTGGCTATCGTAGGGCACAGCAATCTGGTGGGAGGCACGACACCTGGAGCGCGGAACGTGATTTCGGGAAACGACGCCGATGGAATCTTGCTCACCGGTGTTGAGCCAAACCCGATCCCGATCACGAATAATCGGATCGAAGGCAATTACATCGGTACAAAACCCGATGGTGTGTCGGCATTGGGAAATGAACGAAGGGGAATATTCATTAGCTCCCATGCCGTAAATAATGTGATCGGAGGTTCCACTGCGAGATCTGGCAACGTCATCGGTGCCAATGGCTCTGTTCGAGGTGAAGGCGGCGGAATCGAGATCCACTCAGATGGTAATAGGGTCCAAAGTAACCTCATCGGTGTTGGTGCCGACCGCACTACCAATCTGGGTAACATCGGCGACGGCATCGTCATCGCTGCCTCGGATACTCGGATTGGTGGGTCTTTTACCTTCTCGGGCGTAAGTTTCTCGTTTGCCAACCTTATTGCTTTCAATCAGGGGGCAGGAATCCGAGTAATCTCACTCGTTGCCTCAGTCTTGAACGTAGAGAACAGGATTTTGAGCAACGAAATCTATTCGAACGGCGCGCTCGGTATCGACTTGGATCCAACCTTTGGCGTAACTGCGAACGATTTCTGCGATGCAGATGGTGGAACGAACCTTCGCCAGAATTTCCCAGTGATAACTTCAGTTGTTCCCGCCCAAGGTGGTGGGATAATGATCAGTGGGCGCGTTAACGGCCCATCCCCCACGTACAGGATCGAGCTCTTTAATAACTCGAATTGCGATCCGTCCGGGAACGGCGAAGGCGAGCAATTCCTTGGGAGCACAACGGCGACTTCGGCGCAATTTGCATTCTGCCGCGCATTTTTCGTAGTGACGTTTCCCAACATCACAATCGGGGAAGCTAAGTTCATCACTGCAACGGCGACTGATCCAGATGGCAATACGTCTGAGTTCTCCGCTTGTTTTGACGTTCATTAGGCTCAAGTGCAGTAGCGGTCGGAATACTGACGCGATTTTGACGGCCAGGCGTCGGTGCCAATTCCTGTCCGACAAGGAGGAGATCGATGTTCAGTTTCAAGAAGTCGCTCGTTGTCGTTATCACTCTGGCGACGCTCCTGGTTCTGATCGCGGTCGTCACGCCGATCAGATCGCAGGGGCAGGGCAGCGACAACCAGCAGCCGCTCGACGTCAACGTCTTTAACGCTGAGTCAGCATCCGCGCTTGTGCGTGACGTGGGTATGTCGCTCAGAACACCGCTGCAAAGCCTAAGGGTTTCAAACATTCGCTTCACAGAAGATATACTTTTCAACACCCCCAACACTCAACTAGCGCGCCCCCGCTAATCTGGAATAGGACCCACCTCAAGAGAATCAATACTTCATTAGGTGCAGTCAGGAAGGGGGCAAGCGGTCACCACTCTCAACGCGGCAAACACTCAACCAGCGCGCCCCCGCTAAGCAGCTCACATCAACAGCAACTCGGATTGAACCATTCAAGCTCTTCAGCTAACATCCCCCTTTAAAACTCTCACAGAAAAGGAGCCCCTCACATGGCTCGCAAGTGGTCAAACCTCAACCTTCCGGGCGCACTTCATTATGTAACCGGCAACTGTGTCAATCGACTTCCAGTCTTCACCGAACCAAACTGCTGTCGAGCGTTTCTCAAAGAGTTCGAAACAATTAACAAGTCCTGGCCTGGGTTTTCGCTCCTTCTATTGTCAGGGAGATGAACCTCTCGCTGTAGATCATGACTGGTGGTGGCCAGATGATGCTGAGAAGCTCCATGCAGCGATGAAGAAGATGGGCTGGCACTCTTATTGGAAGAGAGATGAAGACAATTGAGTTGATGTTCAGGTGGGAATTAGCGGGGGCGCGCTGGTTGAGTGTTTGCCCCGTTGAGAGTGGTGACCGCTTGCCCCCTTCCTGACTGCACCTAATGAAGTATTGATTCTCTTGAGCTGGGTTCTATTCCAGATTAGCGGGGGGCGCGCTAGTTGAGTGTTGGGTGTGTTGAAACTGATGACCGCTTGCCCCCTTCCTGACCGCGCTTTTTCTAAAGGTTGAATCCACCGCCAACTTGCCCCCTTCCTGACTGCGCTGTTCGTAGCTTGAAACTCCTTCGTTTGCCAATCAAAAATCGTCAATTAGTAATCGGCAGGGTAATATGACCGACCATGGAATCCCCCGAGCGCACGAAACCCGATGGCATGTTCGTTGTTCTCGCCCTCTCCCTCGCTCTCCTCATCTTTCACTGCATCTTCAACAATCGCTACGGCTACTTCCGCGATGAGTTCAACTACATGTCATCCGGCGATCATCTTGCGTGGGGTTATGTCGATCAGCCTCCACTCTTGCCGTTCCTTGTGCGTGTGAGTCGCGCCATCCTCGGCGACTCTCTTCGCAGCATTCGCTTTCTTCCGGCGCTTGCGATGTCCGCAGCCGTCGTGCTCACCGCCCTGATCGCACGTGAGTTTGGCGGCCGGCGCTTCGCACTCGTGCTGAGCGCAGTCGCAATGATCATTGCGCCAATGTATCTCTCCAATGGCAGTCTCGTTACGACGAACTGTCTTGAGCCACTGTTGTGGATGGGCTGTGCTTACTTTGCAATTCTCGCCGTGAAGAAAGATGAGCGCTACTGGCTTGGGTTTGGCGCTGTCGCGGGTTTGGGCCTTGAAGAGAAATACTCGATCGCCATCTTTGGTTTCGCAGTTGTCGTTGGCTTGCTACTCACGAAAGAGCGCCGCGCGATCGTGAGCAAATGGTTTTGGCTCGGTGGCGCGCTCGCGTTTCTGATCTTTCTTCCCAACGTTATCTGGAGCATTCAAAACAACTGGCCCTTCCTCGAACTGATGCGCAACATCCGGGCCGTGGGCCGCGACGTCGAACTCTCGCCACTGGAATTCTTCGTGCAACAGATTGTATTGCTTCATCCATTGACTGCGCCTATCTGGATCACAGGGTTGGTCGCGCTGTTGTTCTCACGACGCCTGCGTCAGTTTCGTTTTCTCGGCTGGGCGTACGTGATCAGCTTCGTGACTTTCGTTCTGCTGAAAGGGAAGAATTACTACCTCGCTCCGATTTATCCGATGCTGCTGGCGGCGGGTGCGTTGATGATTGAAGCTCTGATTTGTCGGAACTACTCAACCTCAGAACGGGAGCGGAGCGACCGCTTTCAAGGTACGGGGAGTGCGCTGTCGGTTGAAAGCGGTCGCTCCGCTCCCGTTCTGAGGTTGAGTGGTTTCGACAAATCAGGGCAACGTTTGTGGTTGAAGGTGGGAATCATTGTCGTGTTGCTCGCCGGGGGAGCGTTGCTCGCGCCATTCGTCGTGCCGGTGTTTTCTGTCGATCGGTTTATATCGTACATGAACAGCTCGCCATTGAAGCCGCCGCGCACAGAGCACAGTCACGAACGCGCGCAGTTGCCGCAGCACTACGCAGATCAGTTTGGCTGGCAGGAGTTGACGGCCAAGACTGCGGAGGCGTGGTTACGTCTCGCGCCGGAGGAGCGTCCCGACTGCGGTATTTACGCGCAGAACTACGGGCAGGCCGGGGCGATCGATTTCTTTGGACCACGGTATGGTTTGCCACGCGCGGTGAGTGGACATCAGTCGTACTACTTGTGGGGCCCGCGCGGCTACTCAGGCAACTGCATGATTGTGATCGATGACGACAAAGAAACGCTCGAGAGATTGTTTGAGCATGTGGAGTTCGTCGGCACTTCTGATAATCCCTACGCGCTCGAACGCAACCTCACAGTTTGGCTCTGCAAAGGATCGAAGTTCGGCACGCTGACTCAACTCTGGCCCAGAGTAAAAAAGTGGCGCTGATGCCCAGACTCCGTTAGGAGTCGCATGTTTATAGCCCGCGAGAATAAAACCCCTCCGGCGCAGGTAAGAGGAGCGGAAATGAACTTGAGTAAAGCCACTCGATTACTTTTCCACTCCTCTTAACTGCGAAATGGTTTTCCTCCCGCTCGGTTCTATAAACATCCCACTCCTGCCGATCAAGTTGGATTTCCACGCGCTGGCAATCGAAACTGCGAGGCTGCGTCGTGAGCACTATCTCCAGGTTGAGAACTGAAACTCCACGCCGCTGAAGCGGGTGGTATCTACCGCTACTGGATCTCCGTAGTACTTAGTATCTGCCAACGATTTCCATCTTTGATCCACACATCAACAGAAAGCCAGGAGACATCTCCGCCGTTAACTGATCGCTCGTGCATTCGAGTCGTGACGACTGCGCTGTTGCCGATGATCCGAATGTTTTCAACTTCACACTCGTAAACGGTATCCATTGGCCAACCCTCCATCTCGCGAATGTCTTGCTCTCGAGTGAGGTTGCGATCCACATCAAACAAAATGAACCTATCTGACTCGACGCGTTCAAAGAAGGCGCGATCATGGTTCGTCTGCGCCGGACCATACTGGCGATAAATCTCGCGCAGTGTCTGCTCGACAGCGACATCCGCAGGGTTTCTCAGTTGAACAGTCGGCGTCGGGACTGTTGCGTTGGTTCTTGATGAAGAATCCAAGAACCTGGTGAGTCCGAGGCTGAAGAAGAACGTCAGTGCGGCAACAAACAGGTGTAGGAAAAGCTTGCGCATGGTTTACTACCCTCCAGTGCAAATGCGTAGACGCACGAACGCGTTATTTGTTCCAGGCTTTTGCTTATCGTGAGGAAACTATGCGCTTCTTTTGCGAGCAGTGCTAACGGACCGCCCACAAGGTAATAGTGTGGAGTTCCACATGATTGTGGTATTTCTGGACTCCGTTAGGAGTCGCATGTTTATAGCTCGGGGAACCAAAACCCTTCCAGCGCAGTTAAGAGGAGCGGAAATCAACTTGAAATGGCGAATTCGATCAGATTTTCCGCTCCTCTTAACTGCAGAATGGTTCTTTCTGTTGCCCGGTTCTATAAACATCCCACTCCTGACGGAGTGAAAAGTGGTAACTACAAATTCAAAATCTCCTTGGCTGCTTCTATCGCTGCTGCTAATTGTCGGAGGCTTGGCGGTACTCTCAGCGTTTTCGCTTCTCAGTCGCCAGGGGGACTTGCCCAACTGGGGAATCCTGATCACGATTCTGCTCGGTATTTATTTTGTTTGCTGGAGCTGGGCTTTGATGCTTTATCTGCGATGGAGAGAACGACGAAGGCTGGCCACAGGAGTAACCGCGATGGATCGCGAAGAGTTAAAAGGAACGGTGTATGGTCTGATCCAGGGCGTTGACTATCAGGTCATGCAGAACTTCACAGATCATTACAACAATCAGTTTCAGCGCGGCGAGTTGCTTCGTTTTAAGGAACGGCACTTTTTGCCATATCACGCTGGACACACGATCATCTTCGAACAGCGGCCGCTGTATCTACAGGAGGAAGAGAATGCGGCGATCCTGGAAAACTTCTCTGCGTACATTGCACCTGCCGACCGCTAAGTGCAGTTAGGAGGGGCAAGCGAAGATAGATTCAACTTCCTTGGATAAGCGCAGTTGGGAAGGGGGCAAGCGGAGATAGATTCAACTCACACTAGCGACAAGAAAGCGCGCCCCCGCTAAGTCACATCAGAATCAATCAGGATGGAATATGATGTCAGTTAGCGGGGGCGCGCTCGTCGACGTTATCTCAAGTTGAATCTATCTTCGCTTGCCCCCTTCCCAACTGCGCTTTTGTGGAAGGTTGAATCTATCTCCGCTTGCCCC
>DATIBJ010000008.1:0-39946 GCA_035457565.1 Pyrinomonadaceae bacterium
GGAAGGGCGGTTTACCCCCGGTGCGCCGGAACAGACCGGCAAGTTGTAGTGAATGAAAGAGTCATACGCTAAAGGTTTAGCCAACCATAGCGACCTCGAGTCATGCGATGGATGGAGCAATCCATCAGTCGAAGCGTTGACAGAGGGAACTGTCGGCTGGGTATTGAGCTGCGAAAAACCGCAAGTCCAAGATGCCGACCTAGTCGGGGGATGGGGAAGGCAACAATCAATGCACCGCAAAGGCAAGGGGCGTTGGTATCTTGCGCAGTCGGAGACCCCAGGCAGGCAGGGAAACAACTTGCACGGGAACCGGGAGATCCTGTCAGCACCCAAAGACAGCACAGTTGGGTCGCATCGAGAAGTCTAAGGACGTACGGCGATGATGAACGGTGGCAGGAAGTCGGACAGACTCGTAGTAGCGGAGAAGCGTGCGAACAAAGACGAGGCGACGGCCAGCAAGGCTGCAGCCGCGGCGGCGGAGCAAGTGGAGCAAAGGAGTCTGGCCAAAGGGAATCTGTCGCGACAAAACACGAACCGGGCGCTGGACCGGATAAACGTGCAAAGAGCGTTGGGACGGATACGGCAGGCAGCAAAGAAAGATAAGCGGGTAAGGTTCACCAGTCTGATGCACCACATTTACGACTTGAGCATGCTGCGTGAAGCGTACTATGCGCTGAAACGTGATGCTGCTCCAGGAGTTGACGGTGCGACGTGGCAACAATACGGAGAGGAACTGGAACAAAATCTGGCTGACCTCTTGGGACGGTTGCGACGTGGGGCATATCGAGCCAGGCCGGTACGGCGAGTATTCATCACCAAAGAGGATGGGCGGCAACGACCGCTCGGCGTCACCGCGATGGAAGACAAGATTGTCCAGCGAGCGACGGTCGAGGTGCTGAATGCAATATACGAAACGGACTTCCTCGACTTCTCCTACGGTTATCGACCCGGCAAGAGCCAGCACCAAGCGCTGGACGCGCTAACTGTCGGCTTGGAGAAGAAGGTGGACTGGGTGTTGGATGGCGACATCAGCGCATTCTTTGACAGGTTGGACCATGAATGGCTGATTAAGTTTGTCGAGCACCGGATAGCAGACCAGCGCGTGGTGCGACTCATCCGAAAATGGTTGAACGCAGGCGTGCTGGAGCAGGGGCAGTGGAGGTGTAGTGAAGAAGGGACGCCGCAGGGTGGCAGTGCTTCGCCGTTGCTGGCCAACATCTATCTGCACTATGCGTTCGACCTCTGGGTGCAGCACTGGCGAAGGACAAAAGCGCAGGGCGAGCTGATAGTGGTGCGCTGGGCCGATGACTTCGTGGTGGGCTTTCAGCACCGACGTGATGCCGAGCAGTTTCACAAGGAGTTGGCCGAGCGTTTTGCCAAGTTCAAGCTGAAACTGCATCCTGAGAAGACGCGCGTGATCGAGTTTGGCCGTTATGCGGCTGAACGAAGAAGACGGCGCGGACAAGGGAAGCCGGAGACCTTCAACTTTCTTGGCTTCACGCATATTTGCGGGAAGCGGAAAAGTGATGGGAGGTTCACCGTGTTGCGGCGCACGATGAGCAAGAGGAAACGCAACAAGCTGAAGGCGGTCAAAGCAGAACTGCGCCAACGAATGCACCAGAACGTAGCTGAAGTAGGAAAATGGCTGCGGTCGGTGGTAGAGGGGCACAATCGCTATTATGGTGTGCCGACGAATCTGCCGTCATTGCGTTCGTTTCGTCATCACGTTGGTCGCTACTGGTATCGGACGCTGCGGCGCCGAAGTCAGAAAATGCGACTGACGTGGGAGCGTATGGATCGGTTGCTCGCTTATTGGCTTCCTTGGCCCAAGCTGCATCACCCGTATCCTACTAGGCGCCTGGTCGTCAACACCTAAGGCAAGAGCCGGATGCGTTAGCAGCGCACGTCCGGATCTGTGGAGGGGGTGATCCACAATGGTCATTCCTACTCCGACCTGAGATCCAGAGCACTCAAGTTACAACGCAGCGTGCAGCGTCCGAAAGACGATGCTCCACGATCAGTGAAATGACTCAACTCAGACAAATGCAGTAAGGAAGGGCGGTTTAACCCCGCTGAGATCCATAGTCCCAACGCTCATTTCTTTAGTCCCGCTGATGATTTTGCACGCCGCATCTGCGATGAAGCTTGAGTGTTCTGGATCTCGAGCGGGGGTAAACCGCCCTTCCCTACTGCGTTTATGGCGCCTTGAGTTATTGACCTGAGGCTTGAATGTCGATGTTTGGTATGTCGAACTCTGGAAAATGAGGGTGCGCGTACGGAACTCGTGGTATTCTTTTGCTCAAAATCCATTTCAGTTCCCACCTCACACTGCGATGAACGCTCACGTTCAACCCTTCACTCATAGTCCTTTATTCCAATTCGCAGTTGTGTGTGCTGCCGGAATCGTTTTTGCCACACGGATTCAAATCAGGCTGACGTATTTCATCGTTGGTCTGTTGCTCACAACCGTTGCTGCCATCTTCTCGGCGCGAATCGGCCGCGGACGCGTTGCCGGGCTCATGTTGCTATTGGCAATCCTATTCGCAAGTTCGAGTCTTTCCACACTCCAACGCAGGACGCGGCCTGATCAACTCAGAAATTTGATCGATAGTGGTCTTGTCGATGCTGAATCCGTTGTGTTGACCGGTGTCGTAACTGGTCCAGTAGAAGTTACGCGCGACGGCATCCATTTCTCCCTGAACGCAGACAGCATAAATACCACAACCCAGTCAATTAATTGTTCAGGAGTTGTTGCCCTCAGCGCTTACTTCCGCGGCGCGGATGACGTGGCAAGGTATCGCATACTTCAACTGCAATCCGGTGAACGCATCAGCGTTATGACGAAGCTCGACCGAACTGACGAGTATCGCAATCCAGGTGTGTCGACACTATCGGAATATCTCGAAACGAAGGGAATAGACGCCATCGGCGTGATCCGTGGTCCAGAGTCAATCGTCCGAATCGCCAATTTCAAGCGTGCAAGCGTCTCGGCTGTACTCTACAAATGGCGAGCGTTTCTTCAGCAGCAATTTGATTCGAACTTCTCGGGTGAAACAGCCGCGGTCCTTTCGGCTGCATTGCTCGGCAATCGTTACAACCTTTCAACCGCTGCTGCTGAACGTTTCCGGGAAGGCGGCACATTCCACATCCTTGTTATTAGCGGCGCACACATTAGTTTCCTCGGAGCCCTTGTGTTGCTAATCGCTCGTCGATTGCTAGCGCGTCGATGGTTGCAACTGGCTGCGTCTGCAAGTGTCGTCTGGCTTTACACGATCTTGGTAGGAGCTGAAGTGTCGGTCGTTCGCGCAGCATTTATGTTTACTTTTGTGGCCCTCGGGCATTTGATGTTTCGCACGTCGTTGCCACTAAACTCGTTAGGCGCCGCTGCGCTCGTGCTGTTGGTATGGAATCCGAAAGATCTTTTTGATCCTTCATTACAGCTCACCTTTCTGTCGGTCTGGGCAATTGTCGCCCTCGCTTGGCCCATTCTTAAAAACCTGCAACAGATAGGAGCCTGGCGCCCTTCGAGAACGACTCCCTACCCGCCCAACTGTTCGCGTTTAATCAAAACCCTGGCAGAGAGTTTGTTTTGGAGCGAAAGCGACTGGCTGCGCGAGCAGGCGAAGTTGAACCACACCTTTGGGCCATTCAAATCGCCGCTGGCAGGCTGGCTGGAACGGCACCATCTGCAACGACTGCTGCGATACTTATTCGCCGCCGTACTTGTCTCCTTAGCCGTGCAGGTGGCACTGCTTCCGCTGCAGATCGTTTATTTCCATCGACTGTCTGTATCTTCGTTAATTCTAAATATCGTCGTCGGGATTCTGCTGACGGTTCTTGCCGCGGTCTCACTCATTACGCTGCTGGTTGTCGGATTCAGTAGCACGCTCGCGGTGCCTCTAACCGCTATGACAAACTGCATCAATTGGTTGATGTTGCATAGCGTGGATCCTTTTGCGCGATTCGGTGTCGCATCAATCAGGGTGGCGGAGTATTCCGGTCGGGGAAGTGCGATCTACATTCTGTATTACATACCGCTGATCGTCTTCGCGTTCTTGCTGGCGCGCTGCCGTTTACCTGGCTCGAGACGGGGACAGCAAGCAGGTGGCCCCGGAAACATTCTTGTGTTCCTCACGACGGCGCAGGTTTTGATAGTCGGATTGCTGTTGTGGCATCCGCTAAGTGTGCAGTCAACACAAGGCCGATTGCGTGTGGACTTTCTTGATGTGGGCCAGGGCGACTCTGCCTTGTTAACAATGCCCAATGGAGCGACGCTATTAATTGATGGTGGCGGCCGGCCGCAGTTCTTGGTGGATTCTTTAGCGAGCCGTGGGCGAAGTATTGGCGAAACTGTCGTGTGCGAATACCTCTGGTATCGCGGTCTTGATGAGATTGATTATGTGCTCGCAACTCACGCTGACGCGGATCACATGCAAGGACTCAATGATGTAGTCAAGCATTTCAAAGTCCGCGGCGCACTGGTCGCGCGAACGCCGGCGAATGACCCCGCCTTTGCCGAATTCGCGCAGACCCTCAGAACTCGAGCTACTCCGATTCAGATGATTAATGCCGGCGACGTACTTAAGTTTGGCGAGGTTGAGATAGACGTGCTTTGGCCTCCACTCGCAACAGAAGGCGCGCCGTCTCGAAACAATGATTCAGTCGTGCTTCGCGTCAGATACGGTCAGCGAAAGATCCTGCTGACTGGTGATATTGAGAAGATGGCGGAACAATTTGTGAGTACATCGGACCGCGTGCATGCAGACGTTGTGAAGGTGCCGCATCACGGAAGCAGAACTTCATCTACTGAAGCGTTTGTCGCGGCTGTGCAGCCGAGGCTGGCGGTGATCTCAGTGGGTCAGAAGTCGATGTTTGGCCATCCACATCCGGAAGTGATCGAGCGTTGGAAGGACGCGGGCGCTGAAGTCCTGACAACCGGTCGCTCAGGAATGATTACGGTGTTGACGGATGGCAGCAGCTGGGGGTTTGAGAAGTTTGTTAAGTAATCACTGAAGACACCACCTGCTTTAGCGGTGTGGAGCTTCAACTTCACCCTACTCAGATTGCCGATTCATCTCCGTCCCTGTTGGGCTACCGCGGCAGCGTAAATCCATAGCGCTTCATGATCGCTTGGCCCGATTGACCAATCACGAAATCAGTAAACGCCCGCGCGGCCGCCTCATTCTTCGCTCCCTTTATCACCGCCAGCGCCTGGTCCAGTGGGTTGTGTAGTTCGTCTGAAACTAACAACCAGTGTCCGTCGCTCTCGGTGGTCAACGAAAGCGAGATGATTGCGACTTCCACGTTCCCCGTCTGCGCGTACTGCATAGCCTGGCGGATGTTCTCACCGTAGACGAGCTTGGGTTTCACCGCGTCCCACAGGCCCGCACGTTCGAGAGCCTGGCGGGCAGCCATCCCGTACGGTGCGTGCTCGGGATTCGCAATTGCGACGCGTTTGATTTCCGGCAGTGTCAAATCGCTCAGCTTTTCAATCCTGATGCCGCTGTTTTGAGCGGTCCAAAGAACAAGACGCCCGCGCGCGTACACCTTCTTGGTGTCTCGCACGATTAGTTCCTTCTGCTCTAGTTGATTGACGAAGTCGATATTTGCGGCAGCGAACAAATCGAACGGCGCTCCCTGCTCGATCTGTTTGGCGAGCATCCCTGATGAACCAAAGTTGAAGACGACTTTGGTGCCAGTCGCCTTTTGAAACTCTCGTCCGATTTCTTCGAATGCGTTTGTGAGATCCGCTGCGGCAGCGACGGTTAGTTCATTCGTCGGCTCGCCTCGTGGACCAGAGCTACATGAAACCGTCAAAAGCAGGAGAGCCAGAATAAGCGCTTTGCGGGGACCGGAGGAAGGGAATAGGACCATGCTTTGAACAGAATGACAGGATTTCAGAATCACAAGATAGCGTTAGATCTAGAGAACCGTACTCTATCGCGAAATCCTGTAATCCTGTAATTCTGTCTGTCTTTAACTGTCTGAGTCGTCAGGAATATAAAGATCGATTTGCGGACTACCGACCTTGTAAGTCTTGAGGACACCGAGCGGCGGCGCATAAACATGTATGGTGATTAAATCTTGTCCACTGTCTTCAGGATTGCCCAACCGATGGATGTCTGGGACGCCCGCGCCAGTAACCTCTCCAATTTGACACTCGCGCTCACTGTCGTCGCACAGACCTATTGTCGTGTCGTACCTATAGATGCTTTCGCGCAACACTCCGGCGTGAACTTTCACAACGCCATGCGATCCATTGTGGTCATGAATGGGAGTTTTATGACCCGGTCGCCAACAGAGCACCAGCATCTCCACAGCTTCGTTGCGACAGACGCGATGTCGCCAATAATTTCCATCTTTGAATCCAACGTATGGCTTCAAGTCGTCTGCCGTGATGCGTGTCGTTGTGAGCCAGGAATTCAGGTCTTCCAGTGCCGGCGGTGAAACCTGGGCATTTAAGCGTTGTACCAGTTCCTGAAAGGTCAGCTCCCCGCACTCGACAGGCTGAGGGCTAATAACTTCTTCTGAATCAATGTGTGTCGACAAAACCGAACTCCGGGGCTGGACTAAAGCGCAGATTCTGAGCACTTCAAAAGGCCGAAAAGTTTATATGCTTTTGAGAACTGGTAGTCAAGAAATGAGCCTAACAAAAACAGTTGATTCAATCTTAAGGGTAAGCGCAGTCAGGAAGGGGGCAAGCGGTGAATTGAGCCAGTTCCGAGTGAGACAACGAGCGCGCCCCCGCTCAATTCACAGGATCGTCAGCATCGACGAAAAAGAAGAAGCGGGGGCGCGCTTGTTGAGTGTTCGGCGAGTTGATCGGCATGAGCGCTTGCCCCCTTCCTTACTGCACCACTTAACCTTGAACTTAAGCGCTCAACACAATTCGCACGTCGCGAACGTTCGTACCTGTCGGACCGGTGACGATCAGATCCCCAAGGGCTTCAAAGAAGGCATGCGAGTCGCTCCGTGCCAGGAAATCGATCGGATCCAATTCCAACTCACGTGCGCGAGCCAGCGTCGCTTCGTCCGCAATCGCTCCGGCCGCAAAACTGCTACCGTCGATTCCATCAGTCCCAGCGCTCAGCACGACTACCTCAGTCTTTGGCCGCACTTCTTCCAGTTTGACCGCGCAGCGTAATGCTGTTTCAAGATTGCGTCCGCCTCGGCCATTTCCCCGCACGACACAGGAGAACTCGCCACCGGAGATCAAAGCCGAGTTATGCACGTTCAATTTGAGGGCAGAATCGATGAGTTGCGTAGCTCCCTCGACGACGTCCTGCTCGACGATGTCAACAGCACGAAACGCCTGAAAACCTAATTGGGTCGCCCTTTCTGCGGCCGCCTGCTGTGCCACGTCGTTATCCAAGAGAGTATAGGAGGGGGCAACTCTGACAACACTCTCAACCCTCCGGTCGCGAATCGCTTCGACAATTGATAGGGGAAGAGTACGACTCAGACCGTATCTCTCCAGCATTTCCAAAGGATCGGTCGCATCGACGTCTGCAGGCAGCGTCGGGCCCGAGCCTACAGACCGTTCGTCGCCGACATTTGTATCGGAAACGATCAATGTAATGTAGTCGCCATCTAGGAGTGGCGTGGCCAAGCCACCACCCTTTACGGCGGAGAATGAGCGGCGGACGGAGTTGATCTCTGAGATCGACGCACCGCAGGTTATGAGTTGCTGATTAGCCTCTCGAAGGTTTTCGAGTGTGATCTCGTTGGAAACTGGTGATTCAATCATCGCTGAAGCGCCACCTGAGATCAGGAATATGACGAAAGCATTTTTCTGATTCGCCTCACTCAGCAACTCAAACGCAGCGTCGGCCGCACCAAAGCTTTCCTGGTTTGGTAGTGGGTGGCCGCCGTAGAAGAGGGTGTGATTAGAAGGCAGAGAAGGTGTATCGGCTGAGCGCGTAGTGCTTACAACAGCGCGTGCGATTTTTTGTCCAAGCACATCGTTAAGGCCGAGTGACATGGAGCGCGCAGCTTTCCCAGCGGCAACAACGTAGATTGGCCGTTCTGCGAGTCTGAATTCGTCGTTAAAAACTCGAACCGTCGAACCGTCGATACTGACTGCACGGCGCACTGCTGCTCGAGCGTCAACGGCACGTAACACGTGCTGAAAGATGTCGAGAGCTGCACTTCGTAGATCAGCTCTGTTCATAATCCGGGAAGGTAACTCGGACAGTCCTTTTCAAATACAGAACGGGAGCGAGTCATCGAATTGAGGCACAAGTGATGAATTTGAAGAGGTTCGCGCGACGCCGCTCGAGTGTGCATTCTGCTAAAAGTTTAAGTCACTCAGCGACTTAACTTGTTAACACCGAATTTCTCCACAGACTTTTCCACAGTTCGCGGTGGAAGCTTTAACAAAACTGTAGAGAGAGGTGATAAATGAGGGTGAAGGATGAGGGATGAAGGATGAAGAAAGCGACCACCTTCTTATTTCATCCTTCATCCTTCATCCCTCACCCTTCTTCTCCGCCCATCTCGTCCCAATCCGCAACCATTTCATATGCACGACCAAGTACCGGTCGGGGTCGCGAACCGTCAGCCTGTCCAATGAGACCTTCGCGCTCCATGATGTCGAGAATCGCGGCCGCACGCCCGTAGCCGATGCGCAGTCGTCGCTGAAGCACCGAGGTAGAAGCTCGCTTCATCTCCACACATATTCGCAGTGCTTCCTCGAACAGCTCGTCGTGTTCGCCTTCCGTTGTAGCTTCAAGGCCGAGTGCTTCTTCTTCTGATTGCGTGATCGTTTCGTCGTATGCCGGTGGCCCCTGAGCTTTTGCGTGCGCCACGATGCGACCAATTTCAGTCTCGTCGATATATGCACCATGGACACGGATCAAACGCGAGGTGCCGGGCGGCAAGAACAACATGTCGCCGCGACCGAGCAACTGTTCCGCGCCGTTCGTATCGATAATCGTGCGCGAATCGACCTTCGACGATACGCGGAAAGAAATGCGAGACGGGAAGTTAGCCTTGATCAATCCAGTGATGACATCTACTGACGGCCGTTGAGTGGCCAGCACTAGATGGATACCGACGGCACGGGCCATCTGAGCCAGGCGTGTGATGGAGTCTTCTACTTCGCGTCCAGAGGTCATCATCAAATCGGCGAGTTCGTCGATGATGATCACGATGTAGGGAAGCGGCTTCCATGCATCACCTTTCTCGTCGTATTCCTTAACGAGGTTGCGACGCATGATCTCAGTGTTATAGCCGTCGATGTTTCGCACTCCCCAACCTGCGAGATCGCGGTATCGTCGCTCCATTTCGGTAACAGCCCACCGCAGCGAGCGCGAGGCTAATTTCGGATCAACAATGATCGGAGCTGCGAGATGTGGAATATCCTCGTAAAGACCGAGTTCGAGGCGCTTCGGGTCGATGAGGATGAATTTCACTTCGTCGGGCCGAGCTCGATAGAGAATCGAAACGATCAATGCATTAACGCCGACCGATTTTCCTGCGCCAGTCGTTCCGGCAATCAGCAGGTGCGGCATCTTTGCGAGATCGGCAACGTAGTTCAGACCGTCGATCGTTTTTCCCAGCGCGATTGTGAGTTTAGAAGCCGATTCACGAAAAGCACGCGACTCAATAACCTCGCGTAGAAAGATCGTCTCTCGTCGCGGATTTGGGACTTCAATGCCCACGTGAGGCTTGCCAGGCATGCGATCGATACGAATTGATTCCGCTTTCAACGCCAGGCACAGATCGTCAACGAGCGAAACAACGCGCGAATACTTCACACCCGGATCAGGCTTGAATTCGTATGTGGTAACGACTGGGCCCGGGCAAATGTGTTTGATCTGGCCGGTGACATTGAATTCTTTGCATTTCTCGGCGAGTCGCGTTGCCAATCCGAGCAATTCGGTGTCGGCCTGTTCGCTGTGCGGAGGTGCTTCGTTCAGAAACTCGAGTGGAGGAAGAGAATAGTCGCTGTAGTTGACTCGTCGAGTAGCGTCGAATGGCAGCCTACCCGTCGCGGGTGCCTCGGCTTTTGTTCGCAACACTGAAGCGCCTTTGACCATTTCTTCAAGGTCGTCTTCTTCAACTTCGGTGTTTGTTCCCAGCCCGGGAAATATCGAACGTCTGCCTGAACGCCCAGTAACGACGGTTGCCCGTTGATTAGCGATCCCTGCTGCTGCTGCGCCAGCACCAGCAACTGCGGCAGCGCTAGCCTGCGGCGCGCTTGCACTGATACTTGTTTCGCTGCGAACTACCGCCGCGGGAGTGATAGTCGCAACAGGCTCTTTCATGAACTCTGCGACGCGTTCCGCTGGTGTCAGATTCAATGTTCCGCGGAGTGTATTTCGCGCGGCTTCTTGTTCGGCTTTAAGGGCCAGCTTCTTTTCTTTCTTCAAAGCCGCTTGTTCGCGACGCGCCTGTTGCCAAGCGCGGAATCGTTGCGGTAATGCGCCCACAAATGCGAACCGCGTTATGATGGCTTCTGATACCACCTGATAGAAGCGAATGAAAGAGAAGTTTGTAGCGAGTAACAGTCCCGTCGCAGCTACAGCGATTAAGACTACGGTCGCGCCGACTTTGTTGAGACCACTAATGAGCGCCTGCGAAACTACCGCGCCCAGCATTCCGCCTGGCTGAACACTGGCATCGAACAGCGGACGAATGCTGGAGATCGAAAGCAGTCCGGATGCGGCGACGACGAGCACGGTCAATCCAATGAGTCTGGTCCAAATACTTTGGAATCCTGTCGTTCGAAGACGTCGCCAGGCTGCCGCGAATAAAAGCAACGGAAGCAGATATCCGGCAAGTCCGATAAATTGAAAGACCGTGGCGGCGACGTTTGCGCCAATTGTTCCAGCCCAATTGTGAGTGTCCGTCTGGCCCGCAGAGTTCCACGACGGATCGTTGGGGTAAAAAGGCGCGGAGATCAGGCAGAGCAACAGCAATATGCCGAAGGCTACCAGCAGGATTGCGGTGATTTCATTGAAGCGACTCGCGCGAGGCGTGATCACCCGGGGCTTTTCTTCGATTTGGGTAGTGGCCATCTAGTGCTCCGCCGTCTTTCAAAAGTATTCAATGACATTGTACGTGGCAGCGACCGGCTTAAATTTCTGTGAGGCTGCATCCCAACGATAGTTCACACTCTTTCTCAGATTCCGGTGCTCGTCGTACTCGCGAGTTTCGAGGGTTCTTTTTTGAATACTGCCGTCACCCGTGTACTCGGTTGCTTCAAGTCGCGTGGCGAGACGATCAACCTTTGATACGCGCCGCAGTGCTAACGAACCGTCCGGTCGATAGGTGAGTTGTTCATCCAGATGGTCGCCGGCTGAATCAACTGAAAAGGTGTTTTCCTGGCGACTACCATCAGGTTTGGTTGTGGTCCACTTTGAGGTCTTAGAGTCTTCCTCGCGAGTGTTTACTGAGGTCTCGACCGTAGTGCCATCTGTAATCTTGGAGATGCCCTTGATACCTTGGGGCGTTTGCACTGACTGCACGAAGGTTTGTGACTGAACAGATCCATCCGCATTCTGGCGTGTCTCAGAACTGGCTGTGCCGAAGCGATCATATTCGTAGACCTTTTTTGAGAGCAGCTGTCCGTTGGCGTCGTAAGTACTGAGACTCTCGCGATTCCCGGAAGGCAGAAACTTTTCTACGAATTTCTGTCTCAGGGAACCGTTTGGAAAGTAGACCTCGACTTCTTTGGTCAGTCCGTCTTGTGAGTAATTGACAAGCTGAATTAGAAATCGCGGGCCTTCGAGACGCTTGTCGCCGTCCATTTTTAACTGAGCGGTTTCAGTGCGAACCTGCTTTATTGGACCGTGAAACGCATCGCCGACGCGATTAACTATTCGCCCCTGCTGAGCAAAGCTAGTTTGGGTAGCAATCGCGATGCTAAGTAGTGTGCCTAAAAATCGACTCATCGTTTGCGTAACACTAGGAAGCTTTCTTCGACAGCAAATAAGTCGTGATGAAGTCATCGATGTCTCCTGCAAGTATTGCGTCGACATTGCCACGTTCGAGTTTGGTGCGCGTGTCCTTTACCAACTGGTAAGGCGCCAGCACATAACTCCGAATCTGTGAGCCGAACGAGATATCGGATTTGTTAGCTTCGAGTTTGGCTGTCTCCGCCTGCCGCTTCTCCAACTCCAATTCATACAAACGCGAACGCAGCACTTGCATGGCTACGGCGCGATTCTGGTGTTGTGAACGCTGGTTCTGACAGGAGACAACTATGTTAGTTGGTAGATGGGTGATTCTTACCGCTGAGTCGGTGGTGTTGATGTGCTGCCCGCCAGCGCCCGTCGAACGGTAGGTGTCGATGCGCAAGTCTTTTTCGTTTATTTCGACTTCGATGTCTTCGTCGATTTCGGGATAGACAAAAAGAGAAGCGAATGAAGTGTGTCGACGTGCGGCCTGATCGAAGGGAGAGATTCGTACGAGCCGGTGAACACCGGCCTCAGCAGATAACAAACCGTAGGCGTATTCGCCTTCGACTCGAAATGTAACGCTCTTCAGTCCCGCCTCCTCGCCCGGTTGATATTCGAGAATTTCAGTCTTGAACTCTCGCTGTTCAGCCCACTTCAAATACATTCGAAGGAGCATTTCAGCCCAATCCTGTGATTCGGTGCCGCCGGCACCCGGATGAATCGTGCAGATCGCATTGCGGTGATCGTTATCGCCTGACAGCAGCATCTCGGTTTCAGCCTGGCTGAGATCATGCTGCAAGCGCTCGATGAGTGGCCCAAGCTCCTTAAGTGAAGCTTCGTCTTCTTCCGCGAATTCAAAGAGCACGCCGGCGTCTGCTATCTGCGATTCGAAACTTTCCTGGCGCTGAATCTTTCTTTCGAGCCGGCTGCGTCCCTGCAACAGTTTCTGGGCAGCTTCCTGATCGTTCCAAAAATCGGGGGCCGCAGCCTGGGCTTCGATCTTGTTTAGTTCTTCCCGACGAGCGGGAACATCAAAGAAACCTCCCGAGTTGTTCTACACGACCACGCAGGTCTTCATATGAGCTTCTTAATTCCTGAATTGATAAAGTCTCGATCATCTTAAGTTGCAATTCCTTTTTGTCTCTGAGCGATAGCAATAACCAACACCAACAAAGAGATTACGCTACAACCCTGTACGAAAACGTCGCCATGTTTCGAGTAGAAGGTCTCAGTCGTTAACGCTTCGTTGACCGAATACAGCCGAACGGCCGGCTGGAAACCTTCTGTCTGATCTTGAATAAAACCGTCAGCACGAATCTCGGCTGTTATCCCACTATTCGTCACGCGAAGCACTGGTCGCCCATTCTCGACTGCTCGAAAAACCGCATTCGCAAGGTGCTGTCGCATTACCGCAGTCGGTCCCAGGTAACCATCGTTGGAGATGTTTACTAACACATCCGCGCCGCCGTTAGTGAGCGCTCTTGCGATGGATGGGTATGCTGACTCCACGCAGATGAACACTCCCATTTTCTTGTTAGCCCCTATCGGCATGAGAGTGTAGTTCGCCCCCGGCGTGAAGTCGCCGACGATTGCAGTTATCAAAGATGCTCCCGGTAACCAGCGAGGGAGCGGCACATATTCGCCAAACGGCAGCAGCCGAATCTTATCATATTGAGAGATCATGCGGCCGTCTTCATTTATTAAGAGCGCGGAGTTGTAAATGCCACGAGTGGGTGCTGGCTCTTGCGAGTTCAGGAGCAAAGACACTTTGCGTTCGCGGGCGAAACTCTGCAGGAGTTGTTGAAGTTCTGGATCAGACGAGTAGGCGAAATACATCGGCGACTCGGGCCAAACAACTAAACGCGGCACCTTATCCTCAGGTACTGCGGCCAGACCTTGAGTCGTTAACGAGAGGTGCCTCTGCAAGAGTTGCTGATCTTCCCCAGCGCTTCTCACAAGGTTCATCGGAACGTTGGGTTGGACCGCAATCACGTGTGCGAAAGGAGGCGGGCCGGATTTTACTGTTCTTGGGAAACTCACCACGAGGGTTACCAGCACCAACACCAGCAGCGCAGCGGCTAGAGCGTAGTTAAATCGGCTTCGGCTTACGATGACTAACGCAACCGCGGCGTTGACGCCAATTATCAACGCGCCCGTCGCATACACCCCGCCCCATCTTGCTGGCTCAGTGAATAATCCAAAGACGTTGTTGGTGAAGAATGCTTGTGAGTAACCAATCGCATTCCACAGTTGGCCGGTTACTCCGAGTCGAGCATATTCGAACGCCACCCAGACAACTGGAGATAACAACAGCGCTCCTGATCCCCATCGTCGGATTGCAATAGCCAGAACTACAGCGAAGAGTCCGGGAAAAAGTCCGACTACAATTGCTCCGGGAATTAGAAGTAGATAGGCAACCACTGGCGGCAAGCCACCGTAGTGGATCATCGAGTAAGTCAACCAATAACAGGACCCGTAAAAGAAGATGGTGCCTGTAGTCCATCCGAGAATGAGTGCGCGGACAGGGTGGGGGCGGCGCGCAATTACGACGAGCAGGGGAACGAGACCGACCCAGGCCAAAGGTGCTAATTCGAAATTGGGAAATGACAGAATTAAGAGAAGCGATGAGGTGACAGCACCCAGCCAGTCGGCAAGAGCGGGCGCCTCGACCTGGGCGCGTGAGGCAATAGTTCTAACCCAACTCGCGCGGTGGCGCGATGTTGCCGATACTGCAGACATCGCGCGAAGTTTAACAGACGTCTTGGCGGATCGCAGTTCGTGTCTGCGAATTTGCGTGGCCCCTGCGGGGGCTCGATACGTAGCTGCCCGAGTCTACTGGTATACGCGACCCTCATGTTTTAACCATCCCGCTACGTGACGCCCTTTTGGATCGTGATGTGTCCAGTGAATCGTTCCACCTTTCGGGTTCCACTCATATTCACCGAAAAATTCTACTTCGTCGCCAACTTCGAGCGAGACAATTCGCTGTGCCAGGTCAGCATTGTGAGCGATCAGGAGTGTCTGGCCCGATCTCAACTCAACGATAAATCGTTGATGGCGGCTTCCGTCATTATCGTCCGAGAGCAGCCGAGTGACCCTTCCCTTTCCCTCTACTTGAACATGGCTCTCGTGGTCTGCAAAGGCACGAGCCAAACGTTCGTCACGTTGGTCACTTTCGCTAACGGCAATCGTAGTATTGATCGCAGGCGCAGGCGACGATATGCACGAGCCAATGGCGGCAAGACAGACAACCAGGGCAAGCAAACCTAATTTCATATGCGCTTGGTGAAATCCTTTCGTTTCATTCTAATCAGAAACGCGTCTCTTCGACTCCCCATCAGCGCATCTACAGACTAGTGCTACCGCTCCTTTGGTTGCCA
This sequence comes from Pyrinomonadaceae bacterium, assembly GCA_035457565.1. GTDB lineage: Bacteria > Acidobacteriota > Blastocatellia > Pyrinomonadales > Pyrinomonadaceae > PSRF01. The sequence goes on from DATIBJ010000008.1 coordinate 15,284, forward strand.
CTTCCCGCAGACCGCAGCGCTACCGACTTCAACTGAAAATTCGAATGACGAGATGGACCATTTCAAACACCCGTCTGGAGACTTGAATGGGCAAGCTGGGATCTGAGAAAAATATTTTTGCGAGTCCATTAATCAACTGCATTGAAGTAGCTCCAAACCCAGCAAAGTCACCCAAAAAGACAGAATTCGTCACCGCTAAAGTGACAAAAACCGTCGCCTCTCATATTTGCGAATTGATAATCGTGTGACGAAGAATTACCGCGAGAACTCCTTTTTAAATGCGGGAGAACCCAGTCATCTCTGACTGGGTTCACTTTTCGGGGGGATGCACTGAAGGGTTGCTCGGAAGGTGGCTGGCGCAGCGGCAGGCGGCGCTCAGAGGGATGTTGGCGGCGGGGGCACGGTCAACGCGTTGCCGTCTTCCATGCGTGCCGGTCTCCCTATGAGCACCTGCCGTGCCACGAGAAAACATTTTCTGGAAACGAGTGGGTATTGGTACTAGGGGAAAAGAGACCACCGGTGGGGAACCGGTGGTCTATGGGATGTTTAAGAGAATCGGCGGTTTCAATTACCCATCGTCACTTGTCTTTGTAATGCGATCGCGTCCTGATTATTTGGATCGATTGCGATAGCCGCTGCTGCATATTTTCGTGCTTCGCCGCGATCTCCGCGCTCGAGGAATATTCTCCCGAGCAGGATGTAGCTATCGATTAATTTCGGATCCCAGAAAATTGCCGACTTCAGGGCTGCGATTGCCGCCTCCTGATCACTGCGGCGCAGATTGATTCGACCACTCAATAAATACGCCTCAGCATTCGTTGGTTCAATCGTCACTACACGATGTAACTCCGGGATTGCTTCATCGTCACGTCCGGCCTGGTAAAGTTCGCGTGCTTTTACCAGCAGGTCTTCGCTAACTGACGACGGCGAATTCGCGTTCGCCAATGTCGCTTCCCGGCGCGCAAGATCAACAACGTCATCGCGATTCAGAACGTCGCGCATGCGAACATTGACCGCCGAAGTCATTTGCGACTTCTGCCACTCAGTTTCCCATTTTGCGTAGGCTGATTGGAGATAACGGCGCGCCTGATCGTCAGCGGCTGTGGCGGCTTCTGTTCCTCCGGTTTTTTCTAACGCTTTGCCGAGGAGAAAATATGCCTGCCCGTTTCGCTGATCGCCGGCAACGACCTTGTTCAAATGCTCGACGGACTCGGCAAATTTGCCCGTCAAAAACAGCGCATAACCATAGTTGAACTGCACCATCTGATCTTCGGGCGCCGACTCAGCTGCGCGAGTCAGAAACTGTATGGCCTGAGCATAAAGTCGCGTTCGTTCCTCAGGATTCTTGTTTTCTCGTCCAGCCTGAATTGCGATTGCGCCGGCATTGTTGTAGACGCCGATGAGTCGCACGTCGGCCGAGAGCGGGACAATGGTTGCTAGCGCGCGGCCGTAATCCCCTTGCTTGGCGTATCCCAGGCTTGCATAGAACGCCGCTTCCGTGTAATGCGGATCCCGCTTCTGAAGCTTCGAGAAATACTCCGTCGCTTCTTTCCAATTGCCCTCGTTCATGTAGTAGCGTCCGAGTTCAAACGCAGCCTGCGGATAAACTGCGCCGCCGTTTGCTTCGGAATAGAAATGAAGAGCGTTCTTCAGATAATTCACTCGTGCCACATCTCGAGGCCCGACTTGAACGCCTTTGACATAAGCCTCGAATGCTCGCTGGGGGATCTTTGTGGCTTCCTGAACGATTTGATTCTGCGAGTAGGGCAACGCCTTATCGCGCTGGTAAAGAATCTGGTATGCGAGACGGCCGTGAATCTCCTGGAGGCTCGTCAATAGCCCGCCGTAGTCGAACTGTCTTGTGAACCAACTACCGTCGATGACTTCACCAAGTGTTCGACCCTCATTGACTTTGATCACTCGGGCGGTAACTTGAACGTATGCGTCGGTCGGTGCTTTCTCTTTTTCGTTTTCGTTCTTGACGCCCGCAGCGTCGCTCGCCGGTGTTACGGAGTAACTTCCGATGACGATAATCGAAGCTTTTGCTTGTCTCGCTAGTTTGATCGCAGTCGCCCTGGAAGGGATTACTGTCTCAGGCAGGCGCAGACGTTGATAGGCCAACTCACGCTCGTCGCTGGAGACGACGAGGATGCCGGGTTTGTTGAGTAGTTCGGCGAGCGCGTCTGCAAAACTTTCCCCAACCCAGTTATATTCTGGCCGATTCGATGTGTTTTCGAACGGCAGCACCATCAGCGCTTCAGGTGCATTCTGGGCGTTTGATACGACAGGTAGAAAGGCGACAATTGCAAAAAGAAATGCGATCTTTACGGATTGTTTAAAGCTAAATCTCATTAACTAACGACTCCTGCAAAAGAGCTGACAACGCGCGGTTAGGATGTTTCCACGCGAATCGTGGTTGACTTACCACCACTTCCCAACCAATTAAGGCCTAGAATCTAGCAGAAAACTGCGGAATCCTCGAATGTATGGCTTTGCGTCAAAGTTACATCTACCTCGAGTCCGAATTAATTTTGGTTCGTGTTGGTTCGTGTGACTTCGTCGATCGTCCTTCGTTTTTCTGGATAAACGGAACGATCCACTAAGTCACACTAACTAACACGAAAGTCGAGACTTCTCGTGACGGTGGAGTTGATCACATCACATTGAATAAACTACTTCTTCGATCCCCTGCTCCAGATCGAAGGTGAACTCACCATTCCCAGCAGCGTCCTCCTCAAGCAAATCGTACGCGTCGCGGATCGACACAGGCGGTGAGAACAGGTAACCCTGACCGTATTCGCAACCCAGTATTCTAAGATGGTTGTACTGGTCTTCCGTCTCGATGCCTTCAGCAATAACTTCCATGCCGAGATTGCGGGCCAGCGTTGTGATCGTTCGAACAATTGCGTTGTCGCCATCTGTCGTCATCCGATCGACGAAAGAACGATCGATCTTCAGATAATTGAGCGGGAAGTGGTGTAGATAACTGAGCGATGAATAGCCTGTGCCGAAGTCGTCGATACTCAGCTGCACACCAAGCGCGCGAAGCTGTTTGAATGTTTGGGCCGCGGCTTCAGCGTTGTCCATTACCACGCTTTCAGTAATCTCCAGCTTGAGATGATGAGGATTCAATTCGCTTTCTTCCAACGCGGCTTTGATTTGCTCAATCAAATCCGGTTGCGCAACCTGGCGGCCCGAGAGGTTCACGCTCAAGCTTAACGAGTGGTGAATCGGTGAAGCTAACTGCCACTCGCGAACCTGACGACACGCCTCCTCAAGTACCCATTGGCCGATTGGAACAATTAGCCCGGTCTCTTCAGCGATCGGGACAAAGTCAGACGGCGAAACAATTCCACGACGCGGATGGTTCCAACGTACCAAAGCTTCAAAGCCGGCTAGACGTCTCGTTTCTAAAGCGACGATTGGCTGATAGTGAATCTCGAATTGCCTTTGCTCAACAGCCTGTCGCAGATCATGTTCGAGCTGCAGTCGAGACACGGCTCGCGCGTGCATACCGGAGTCGAACATCTCATATCGCGCTTTTCCGTTCTCCTTCGCGCGGTACATCGCTGTGTCGGCATCGCGAAGAATGTCTTCAGGCCGGCTATAACCACTTGAGCTGAGCGCAATTCCAACGCTGGCGCTCGCAAAGGCGGAGTTCTTGTCGAGGTCGAAAGGCTGCGATAACTCCTCATGAATTCGTTCAGCCACGCGCACGGCCGCAGTAGTATCTTCGATTCCACTCAAAAGAATGGCGAACTCATCGCCACCAAACCTCGCCAATGTGTCGACGGGCCTAAGGGTTCGTTCAAGTCGCTCGGCAAACGCAACCAGAAGCAAATCGCCGTGAGTATGACCCAGGCTGTCGTTGATGTTCTTGAAGCGATCGAGGTCGAGGAAGAGTACTGCGAACAAATGAGCCGGATGACGTTTCGTACTTTCGATTTCCGCCTGGAGTAATTGCGTGAACATCGCGCGATTCGGGAGCCCTGTTAGTGAATCGTGAAATGCAGCGTGTCGGAAATGTTCTTTGGTTTCTTCGAGTACGCGGCTGATTCTGTCCTGCTCTGCGATGTAGTTATTTAATTCCAGTACGTGACGTTCAGCCTGTTCAGCACGCTCACGTTCACTCTCCGCGCGCGCCCGTTCGGCTTCTTCGGCAACTCGTGCTGATGCTCTTACTTCACGCATGTACCGGTCATAGCTGAAATAGACGATCACGATCACCGGTACGGCGACAAGGAACGCCCAGAATCTTGCCGCTCCCACGATGCCCACGACCAAACCTGCTCCCGCAGCACCGGCGAAATAGCTGATCGAGATCCATAGGAAATTCTTTCTCCACATCTGCCAGACCGAGTTGTTGGTCTTCAGCGCGCTTGCAGTGGCCCCAATCACCGTGTGAACCAGGTATTGGACCAGGCCCATCATGCAGAGCGCGATCATCGCTGTCGATCCGCCCCTATTGAACAGATTGGTAGTACTTCCGAAAAGGAAGTGAAGCGCTAACGCAGTGACTGACACTGCAACCGCAATTGCTGCGCTTGCGAACGCGACCGTGCGGAACCTTCGACTGATTCGCAATGCTGCGCACACGCCGGCTAACGAACCGAGCAGAATTGCGGTTTCACCACCATACAAAAGCAGCGCGATGAAAACGAAAGTATCGTCGACGGTGATATTAGTGTTGATGCGGGGAATCCGAATCGCTACGCGCGATCCGATTAGGACGGTCCCGGCGAGTAATGGGATGAAGTACAGATCGAGAACATGGAGCGGAAAGTTAACGGCAGCGTACCCGCAACTCGCAACGCCAGCCACGATCACGAGCCAAAGAAAAACCTCAAATGAGTTTTGTCGGGTTGTTCTCATCCTCACGAAGCAAAGGGGCGTTTGCGTCGCCTGCAAAAAATTCACTGCCGCCACCGTTGCGCACTGACACTCCGGTCGTGCGTAGTCCTTCGGGGGGCTCCCACTGCCGTATCCAGACATCGTGGACTTAGGCTGGTAAGCGCGTGCCCACTCTCGCTTTCGCTAACGAGCAGACCTTTATCGGTGACGGTAGTGAACTAGAAAGACCACAGCTCAGACTTCGAGCACGGACAGTAGAGCGAGAGTTGTGCCAAGTGGTGCGACCCGCGTTCGGTCGCTTATTAAAGGGGCTTTTCTAAGAAAATCGCTGAATTGGAAGACACGACACCGGTCGACGCTCGGTCACGTAGATTCAGAATGACATTCAAACACTCACATTGAATGGTTCGGTCTTTTTGGTGAACTCGGTGGAATGACACCGGAGCGAGGAGTGATAAGTTGTTTTCTAAGGGACGCAGCGCAGCAAAGGCCCAATCAGTGAATAGCTTCTTACCTGAGCGGCAGAGCCGTTCTTAAAAAGTTCTCAGGAAAACAAAAACTTGCGAACTTGCTACACACAAGAGGACACCGAGTGTTGCCAAACTATCGCCGCGCCGTCTCATTTTATCGAAAATGGGATCCTGTAGTTTCAGTTGCGAGAAAAGATAGCTGCGCGCTCGATCTTGCCAGGTTAGCCGAATCGCAGATTTCCAAACAAAACTTTGGACTTTCGCGATCGGCGGAAGTGCGAACATTGCTGGCACGATCCTTGATCTATCTACTGACCGGAAAATTGTAATCCACACCCAGAAATCTGTAGACGCAGTAAAGATATTCAATTAGTTAGAGCATAGCGAAGCGACTGCTCTGATGCGATTGTATGATTCACTATTTACGATTTACGTTTCACGAGAGTCAGCTGGAGCGAAATTATGAGAACACTAATGGCCACCGTCCTGTCATTACTTTTCGTGCAATCAATCTCCGCCCAGGAATGGAGTCAGTGGCGCGGACCCGCACGCGATGGCTCAGTATCAGCGAAGAAAGTCCTTCAGCATGGCCGGCCGCGTTCCGCGAAACTTGGCGAGTTGAAGTTGGCGAAGGTTATTCGTCTCCTGTCGTCTCAGGTGACCTCGTCTTTGTACACGCGCGACGTGATCCCGAAGAGATCGTGTTCGCGATTAATCTCAAAGACGGCAAGGTGCTATGGCAGAAGACTTATCAAGCAACTTACAAAAAGAATCAGTATGCGGTCGAGATGGCAAAGGGACCTCACGCGACACCGCTCGTGTTGGGGAATCGCCTCTTCACGCTTGGCGTAACAGGCATTGCTATCGGATGGGACACCGCGACGGGTCGCGAGTTGTGGCGACGCGACTTCTCAAGCACCATTGACACATCAAAGTTATTCTGCGGCACCGCAGCTTCACCGATTGCTGTCGACGGTCGAGTAGTTTTTCAAGTCGGTAGTGACATTCATGGCGGAAAGATCACGAGTCTCGATCCGGCAACAGGTGCAACGGTGTGGGAGTGGAGTGGCCCAGGGCCCGGTTACGCATCGCCAGTTCTGATTGCCGTTGGCAGCAGCAAACAACTAGTGACGCTCACGCAGGAGTCGATTGTTGGTCTGGACGCAAAGACCGGCAAAGAGATTTGGTCGATCGACTTTCCGGATGAGTGGCATGAGAACATCACGACGCCGATTTGGACTGGTTCGCACTTGATTGTTTCCGGTACTCGACAGGGAACTCATGCGTACAAGCTGGAACAGACAGCGGGCAAATGGAGCGCAACTGAAACGTGGAAGAACCCTGAAGTTGCGATGTACATGAGCTCTCCGGTTTTTGGCGATGGCTTGCTCTACGCACATTCGTCAAAACGCAAAGGGCAATTTGTTGCGATGGATGCGGCGACCGGTGTTGTGAAGTGGTCGACAGAGGGAAGAGCAGGCGAGCACGCGTCAATACTGCTAACTCCAACGCACGTTGTTTACCTCACGAACGGCGCGGAACTGATCGTCATAAAGCGGGCAACAGCGAAGTTCGACGTCGATAAGCGTTATGAAGTTGCGAAGAGCCCGACGTGGGCCATGCCCGTGTTGCTAGGTTCAGACATTCTCGTTCGAGACAATACGGGATTAGTAAGGCTGACTGGTAGTTAAACATGCAGCTAGATCGACGACGTAAACTTCATCGCGATTCAACATTGCTCAGGATAAAGTGGCGGCTGTACCCAACCTTATTCAATGCGAGTTTCCCACCCGTCATACCGCCAGAACTAACTACCAGATGAGTTGCACGTTAAAGGCTGGTTGTTAATCCGCCGACTTCGCGCGTCGCACTGTGGCTCGCGCGGATACCAGCGCACCGAGCCTTTCGTAAGCTGAACAATATCAATTGGCTCGCCAGCATCGCGCTTGTCCTCAATTGAAATCTGCATCGCGAGATGAACTCCTGCAATCACTCCTTTGGCCCAAAAACTTGGGCGGTCCAGAACGACTTCCACTCTTTTACTAATGCCCACAAAAATCCGTTTGGTCTTATTCTGACCAATCAACGTGAAATGCTGAGTCGTCAACACAATTGAACCATTTGGACCATCCTTTGGAATCAAAGCCGTGGTCACAAGTTCGGGCTGTTCCTTAAACCGGGCGAACACTAAATTGACTGCCGCGCCCTGTTTGAAAACCTCATACCGGCTCGGGTATTTCTTTCTAACTCTTTTAAGCACGTCGATGAGGGTGTCGGTAATAAGCTCTTCGAACCTTGCGCGGGTTTCGATCAGCGTTCTCGAAGAGTTAATGGCTTCTCGAGCGAACTCTTTTGGATCGAATTCTCCAAATTCGGCTAGTCCTGCAGACGCAATAAACGTGTCGCCGATTTGCGCTATTTTGCAAACGCAGACAGTCTGACCCGTTTCTGCTGTGCGTTTACTGTCGGTGGCAATAATGATTTGATCGGAACTATAGCGGACATATAGCACCGTCGCGTTCGCGTTCACCGAAACGATTAAGGAAAGAAATATGAGCGGCCATTTTCTAAGATTGTGTGTCATCTTTTCCCGCACCACCCGCAAGTGGAGCACATCTTATTTGAACTTATTCATTTCTCAAATTGGTAGACTCGAGGTCTCCAACAAAACTCAACTACAGAACGGGAGCGAAGCGACCGATTTCAACGTGCGCTGTGCGTCATCAAATTGAAATCGGTCGCTCTCCCGTTCTGTAGTTGAGTCCCATTCTCCGGCTCGGGACGAAGAGTTGAAGTACGTCGAGGCAGAGCCATCGCGTCACATCGAGCGGCAAAGCCGTAGTCCAAGAGAGCAGTTCATTGGTTGCCAGCTCTGCTGTTCTGTGTCGCTATTTTCCAAACCACAGAGACACAAACTCCACGGAAATTGTGGAATTACCTCCTTGACGTTTTTGCTGCTGCAATAGTTGAGTATGGCGAATTTCCAGCTGAATTGTACGCACGCAGTCGATATCGGTACGTTGTTCCTGCTGCTAAACCCGTGTCGGAAAAAAAGCTTGCGTTGCCTCCGACGGCGGCGACCTCCATAAAGTTTGTGCACCCGGATCCCAGGCAGCGCTCAATCTTTACGCCATCCTGATTGCCGTTATTTGTCCACGAGAGATTGATCTGACTCTTGCCGAATGCTTTAGCAATAAGATTGCTTGGAGCGAGTGGCGGTGAGGTTGATCCGCCCGGCGTAAGAATTGTAGTAGTGTTGGAATAGGTTGAGTAACCATCCGAGTTCCAGGCGCGAACCCGGTAAGAGTAGCTCTGTCCGGCAGTGGCATTATAGTCCGTCCAGTTGGTTATATTAGCGGCGCTTGCCGCCAAGCCTATGAAAGCAGTGCAGCCCGGGCCCTCACAACGCTCAACGTAGAATTGAGTCTCGTTAGCAGAGTTGTCTTGCCAATTCAACACCACACTCGTGCCGCTCATTGACGTCGTAAGATTGCTCGGCGCCGCGGGAGGATCTGACGGTGATAGTGTGACTGCGACACTGTTGCTGTAAGGCGACGAGCCCATAAAGCCCACCGCTCGCACTCTGTAGGTGTAGGTGGTTCCGCGCGAGACGTTTGTGTCTCTGAAGCCCGTAGAATTCTCACCACGCGTTTGACCGGTTTTGGAGAAGTTCGTGCACCCGAAACCGATACAACGTTCGACGTCGACCCAAAATTCATTGCTGGCGTTGTCCGCAAAGGTTAAGTTGACCACGTCGCTTGAGCCAGTGAACCAAACGGAGCCGTCGAGATTCGTAGGCGCCGCTGGAATTAGATCGGGAAGACCGGTTTGCGTGTAGTGAGCGGTTACCAGATAACCAAATCCAAGGCTTGCCAGTGTGTTTCCGGAGCCTAGAGTAAGAGCCTTACCGTTAGCATAAACATCCCACAACGCCCATTGAGGCGTCCCCGCTGCACTGTATTTAGCGATCACGCCCTTGAGGTAAGAGACCGTGCCAATGCTCGGGTTTGGCCCACCCGTCCCAGTCACGTAAACCGCGTCGGAGGAATCCAGCAACAGCATATTGGGAATTTCGTGATTGTTCCGCCCGCCGTCATACCGTTGGGACCAAAGCAGGTTGCCATTAGCATCGGTCTTAATGGTCATCCAGTCGGTGTAATATTCAGGCCCGTCGATACCAGTTGCCACAACGTTACCCTGACTGTCTGTTTTTACTCGATACGTCCTGTCTCCCACGCTGTAATTCTTGATCCACAACTGCCTGCCTCCTGAATCGAACTTTGCAATCGCCATTCGATACGGATCGGGGTCGAATGGAAGATAGACTCCTGTCGCAAAGTAAGAGACGTTACCGGGGCCAAAAGCCAAGTCGTTGGAAGGGTACAGACTGGTGTTTGTGCTGGACCAAAGCAGCTTACCATTCGTGTCGTACATAAGAGCCATAAACAGGTTCCCGCTCTTACCAGCTACACCGATTCGGCTGCTATCTGGTGAAATGACGAGAGAGTATGGTTCATCAACCGCAGTTCCATTACCGTTGTCGAAGGAAGCTCTCCACAACGTTGCACCGTTTGGACTGTATTTGATCAAAACAGAGTCGAGCGAGATGTTGGCGGTAGAATTGTTCAGCCACATCCGCCCGGCAACGAAAATATTGCTACTTCCATCGATCGCGACCCGGCGTGGATCGCTATATGGACCAGGCAGACTGTTGGCCCAGAGCAGCGTCCCGTTTGTGTCGTACTTTAGCGTCAGCCAACCGGCGGGATCGGCGTTACTACCGGTTATAATCGCTGCCAATACGACGGGGTTTTTCTCCCGATCGATAGCTATCCAAACTCCTCTCAGACGTTCTGCAGGATTGTAGGATGTTTGCCAGAGCAGAACACCCGAGGCACTGAACTTCTTTATAACAACGAAATCACCTACGACCGTATCGCCGAGAACGTAGACGTTGTCGGCTTGGTCGGAGGCCATCATTCGAGCGGAAAAGTTAAAGTCCTCGTCGCGCCAATTTTCTGTTACAAATTGAGCGGGTTGGGCATTAACGGACGGCAAAAGGTTGAGCAAAGTGATCGCAACGAACAGATGTAAGATGTGCTTCAAGCAGAATAAAGTCCTCATGATGTTCATTCCTTCTCCCGCTCTTTACGGGCATTCATTACAAGCGGAAAAGTCGTCGGGAACTTAGTCTTATTCATTGTCGAGTATTGAGCAGAAGCACGGGCCACGTCTGTGACAAAGTCACAGAAATTGAAGTTTTTGTGAGGCGTAGTTTGCGGGTATTAGAAGGGAAAACTTCCGCGATTGTGAATCAGCATCGCGGTCGTTCGAGCGACTCAAAAATCCACTCGCCAAAGTAGTAAACGATCCGGAGGAAAAGGCTAAGTTAATGCAGTCCGCTGTAATGCGATCAGATTTTCGGTATGAATCTCGCCGCGCGAAAGACTTATCAATCCCCGATGCTCGAATTCCTTCAGGATCCGACTGATAACTTCCCGGGAGCTCCCGAGGTCCGCGGCGATGTCCTGGTGGGTTTTCGTGATCTTGCCGTCTGCGTCAGCCAAGTGCAAAAGATATTCAGCGGTGCGCTTATCTACGCGTTGAAAGGCGACTTCTTCAACCAGCGAGATGACTTCTGCTAAACGTGAGGACAGCAAACCCCACAGATACTCGCTCCAAACTTTGTGCTGACTCACCCAGCGTTGGAGAATCTCGGGTGGGATAATGATCGCTTCGAGCTGGGTTTCGGTGGCCGCAAAAGCCGGAAACTCAACCCCAGACATGATGCATGAGGCGGTCAAGACACAACTATCACCCGGCTCGACGCGGTATAGAGTTATTTCACGTCCGGATTCGCTGAGTTTGTAGACTCGTGCGATACCTTCGAGTACAAGCGGAATGCCAGTGCAAGTACTTCCTTCCAGGCAAATAAATTGATGTGCTGCGATTTCAACCAGCGAGCCATGCGCAAAGAGCTCGTCTTGCACATCATGTCCAGCATTGGCGAACGAAGGAAACAGATTGAAAACTCTTTCTCTTAGCCCCGGAGTGTCTTTCATTAGCTGCCCTTTCCTATTCTTTTCCTCAAATGCGGTCATTGAGTATTCGTCTGCGAGTGTCGATTTGGAGCGCTGCAAGTCCTTACTACTCATCAACGTTCTGGGCGTCGAGTGGCGTGAATCATTCCATGAATGCCCGAGAAGTTAAAGGCTCGGCGGAGTGGTGAGGACGTCCAAACCGTTGGTAAGGAATGGGCGGGGGAACTGGAAAGGGTCTCGCTGCCCACGCGCTTGTTATTGGGATGAAGTCTCGGTGGTCTACAATGCGCGCTGAATAATGCGTATCGCGGCACTGGTATGGAACAAGTAGAGATGGAGCATGACTAAACTCTTAGCACTCGTTGCAGCGATGCTGATCGCTCTTACCTCGATCAGTTTCACGCAGTCGGATCCCCAACGATCTCGCCCTAACATAATCTTCATCCTTGTTGACGACTTGCGATGGGATGAATTAGGAATCACTGGTCACCCATTTCTCAAAACGCCTAATATCGATCGCATCGGCCGCGAAGGCGCGTTGTTTCGGAACGCTTTTATGACGACGCCGTTATGCTCGCCTTCACGGGCCAGTTTTCTGACCGGGCAGTATGCGCACACTCACGGCATAACCGACAACGTCGATCGTTCGGTTGCAAGTCACAAACTCATCACCTTCCCGTTACTCTTGCATCAAGCCGGTTACGCGACTGCTTTCATCGGAAAGTGGCACATGGGTAATGACGACTCGCCGCGTCCTGGCTTTGATCGTTGGGTGAGCTTTAAAGGACAAGGCTCATACATCCACGCGGAAATCAATGAAGACGGCAAGGACGTGAAGCCAGCCGGATACATTACCGACATCCTCAACGGCTACGCACTCGAGTTTATCAAGCGACGACATGACAAGCCGTTTCTACTTTACCTTGCACACAAAGCGATTCATCCCGAAGTGAGGCAACGTGATGATGGCAGCGTAGACCTGGCGCAGGCAGAACACTTCATACCTGCGGCACGTCATCAGAAGTTGTTTGTTGGGAAGAAGGTTCCTCGCCGGCCCAGTGCCATGCGACCGCCAACAGGGAAACCCGCACTCGAACGCGCCATAGATGATTTGCCTCCACTAGGCGCCGCAACGGCAACGCGTAACGAGACGGTGTTGGGTCGTCTGCGGTCATTGATGGCGATCGAAGACGGAGTCGGCGAGATCCTGAAGTCGCTGAAAGAGACGAATCAGCTCGACAACACAGTGATCGTTTTTACTAGCGACAACGGATACTTCTATGGAGAACATGGCTTGAGCGTAGAGCGTCGGCTCGCTTATGAGGAATCAATACGGATGCCTCTGCTCATGCGTTATCCGCAATTGATCAAACCGGGCACCGTTGTTAGTGAGTTTGCTCTGAATATAGATGTAGCTCCTACCTTGCTCGAGTTGACGGGTGTTCCAGCGCCGGCTGCAACTGAAGGACGTTCGCTCGTTCCGCTACTTAAAGGCGTGCGCACTGATTGGCGCAAGTCATTTTTGATCGAGTATTACTCCGACAAAGTCTTTCCACGTATCCGGCAGATGGGTTACAAGGCTGTTCGCACCGAACGCTGGAAATACATTCACTACTTGGAACTGGACGGCATGGATGAGCTTTACGATCTTAAGGCGGACCCTTATGAAATGAGGAATATTATCAATCGGCCGGATGCAGCCAGCACGGTCGACGAGATGAAGCGGGAACTTCAGCGATGGTTGAAGACAGGCCGACCTTCGTGAATGCGCGATTCCGCTAGTCTCACGAACGTTCGCATCGGAGAGGAGAACACCATGGACCGAGTGACGCAATTAATCTTTACTCTCCTCACCGTCACCTGTCTTCTATGCGTTTTGTGCTTTGACGTTGCGGCTCAAGTACGACGGCCTAACATCGTCGTCATCGTCGCCGATGATATGGGCTATGCCGATGTTGGCATCCATGGATCCAATGACATTCCTACGCCCAACATTGACGCGTTAGCCGCAGATGGAATTCGTTTCACAAATGCCTACGTGAGTGGCCCGTATTGCAGCCCAACTCGAGCGGGGTTGATGACGGGACGTTATCCACAACGGTTTAGTCATGAGTTCAATCTCGGCGTTAGTCTTATACAACCTGGCAAACGACATTAGTGAGACTAAAAACCTCGCTGCAATGCATCCCGAGATAGTGAAGGAGTTAGCTGAAAGATGGCAGCGATGGAACAAGGAATTGGCGAAACCAGCTTGGCCTCCGCCGTAGAGTCGTTATGATACCGGATCTGATTCCGGATTGGTGTTGAGCCAATTTCGGAATAGCTCGTATCCAAGTGCCAGCGCCGTCGCTCCTACAAACATCCCAAGAATTCCACCACTTGCCATGCCACCCAGTGCGCCTAACAGAATCACTGGCATAGGAACATCAACGCCGCGACCTAGCATCAGCGGCTTCAAGACGTTGTCCGCCATACCCGTTACGAGCAAGATGATCGTGTGGGTGACCGCTGCACCAGTGCTGTAGTCGCCACTGGACCAGATGTAAACAATGACTGGAAGAGTAACGAGCAGTGCAGGGACCTGGGCAATGCCGAGTACCAGCGCAACTATCGCCAGTGCGCCGGCTATCGGTATCCGGGCAAGTAGCAGCGCAAGCCCGATAAGAATTGCCTGAATCGTGGCAACGCCGATCACACCGAGTGCCACAGCTCGGATCGTTGCACGGGTGAGTTTTGAGAGCGCCTCGCCTCTTGAAGGGCCGGCGAGGCGTGACATGATGGCGTAGCCACTTCGCGATGCTGATTCGCCGTAAGCCATCAGGATGACGGAGACGACAAATGAGGCTAGTAAGAGCAACATGCTCTTTCCAATACCTGCGACCAACGAAACTGCGTCCCGTGCCAGCTCGGTAAGCTTCGGCTGCATACTCTGAATTAGTCCGGGCAAATCAGCGCGAGCTTCCGACCAGGTGTCGTGTATTTTATTGCCGACTAGCGGCCAATTCTTTACTCCCTCTCTAGGAGGTGGTATCTGCAGCGTGTTTTGTTGAACAGCGGCGAAGAAGCCCTGAACTGAGTCTGCGAATGAATTCATCAGCAGCCAGGTGGGAATGACGAATAAAGCAATGCCGAGGATCGCCAAAATAGTCGAAGCCAGCCATTGTCTGCCACCGATCCTTCGAGCAAGCCATTGATGCAATGGGTAGAGAGTGACTGCCAGCACGATGGACCAGGTGATCAGCCTTAGAAAGGGGGAAAATACCTGGAAGCACAACAGTAATAATGCGCCAATCAAACCGATTCGAATCAATGTGTCCCACAAGTTGGAGGACGACCGACGTTCAAATCCGGTTTCTTGCTGCGAAACTGGCTTCATTGTTTTGCTCCGGTTTTGAGCTGTGCGCGCTACTAACTAAACCTTATCTCACTACCGGTCGGCTAACCACTGTCATTTTTGACAGTTTAGGCAATTAGTTGGGTCGGGGTTACCCTGCGGAGAGTTTGAGAGCGAGATTCATCTGTAATCGAGAAGCACGAAGAGTAACCGAGACGGCAATTACGAAATCTACGTGATGAGCTAGACGGCCCTTCGCCGTCACGTTAAAGGGAGGACACGACTGTGAAATTCTTTGTGATCCTGAGCGTGGTTAGTCTTGTGTTGGTTAGCTTCGCCATCAGCACGAGGGAATCTACGGAAGCACAGGAGGGAAATACAAACCCGGCATCGACTCGTGAGCAGAAAGAAAAAACCACAGAGCGCATGATGGTCTCGTTCTCCGATCTTTCTAGTCTCTTTTCGGTCATCGTTCTGGTGACGCTCATGCTTTGGGCTGGAGCAAATGCAGAAGCACAAGGTTCCAATCCTTGTGATCATCCGAACAACCTGCCCGCGTCATTTTTCGAAGTGCCTGTAGGACCGCAGGGCAATTGGACTGCTGTGGCCCTTCCCGATCCACGACAGCCTGACGATCCGCTCGTCCCGGTGGTGGTTCTGGGAGCGGGAGGCATTCAAGGTCCAGCCCATCGCAGAGGAATGAGGCTTGGATGTGGAACATTGAAAAACCGCTCGCAAAAATCGGTCACCGCAGTCCTACTTCGATGGATTCTCGTAAGACGTCAAGATCACTTGGTGATTAGTCAGCACGGCTACAACTCCGACACAGTATTGGTCCAAGGTCATACTCCACCTATTGATTTGACTATTTCAAAGGGAGCCATCAGACGCACTGATTTTTCAATAATTAGCTTCGCTTCAGTTACAGAGGGACTCACGAAGGATGGAATACTTAGTGGCGATTACTTTTTGTATCTCGGAGTGCATGAAGTACTTTTTGAGGACGGATCTGTTTGGAAGGCAAAACCATTGCTCTGACTTGATGCCGCCGAAGACAATCTTGCGGCGCACTCCTTTCGGAGGGAATGTCATTTTGAGGGGAGCTCAAAGAGCTGATCTTACGGAACTCCACGATTGAATGGAGACAGCCCCAAGAAGTATTCGGAACTCTTCAGCGTCTAGATAGTGTGATGGTATGGTCACTCGATGCAACCGCAACCACACAATCGAAATTACTTTGGAGTTTCTTCTCCGATCCGCCAGATTTCAGGATTGCGATTGGCGGAGAGAGCCTATGCACCTGATTTCAAGACCCCGATTCACTCACATCCAGAAGCCTACTTCTGCCTGATTCTAGACGGCATCAGTACGCAAACCTACGGCTCGAAGAGCCGGATCCGTGAGCAATTAACAACGGCGTTCTATCCTCCGAATGAATTGCAATCAGAAGCGTTTGGAAGCGGCGGTGGTCGCATCTTTAACGTTGAAATTGATTCCCGGTGGTTACGCCAGTTCCGTGAGTACTCCGTGATCGGAGAGGAGTCGCATGACTATCATGGCGGTTCGGTCGCTTGGCTAATGAGCAAGCTTTACCATGAGTTTCGCCGAATGGATCACACGTCAGATCTCATGATCGAAGGACTGACGCTCGAGATCATAGCTGAAGCATCGCGTCAATTTGCGGCTTTGAAAGATGGCACCTCTCGTTGGTTGGAACATGCGAGAGATATTCTGCACGAACAGTTCGCCGACAACATCACCATTGCCGGCCTTGCCAAGCTGGTAGGAGTACATCCCGTCTATTTGGCCAGTTCGTTTCGTAAGCAGTATCACTGCACCATCGGTGAATATCGACAGCGTTTGCGGATTGAGTTCGCCTGTCGTGAGCTCTCCAAAGCTCACTCATCACTAGCGCAGATTGCACTTGCTGCCGGTTTTGCCAATCAAGCTCATTTCTCTAAGACGTTCAAACGCATTATGGGCACGACCCCGGCAAAGTATCGAACAAGGTCGCTCCGATCTTAACTTCCGACAAATGACCTTTGGATTGTGAAAGACGAGTCGTCACGATAGGCGATAGTCTGGCTGCGGTGAGAACTGCTTGCGGCTAAATGCTGCGCGTGGCTTTGCCTCAAAGTCACATCTAGTTCGAGTCGGAAGTATTTTGGTTCGTGTTGGTTCGTGCGACTTCGTGGATCGTCCTTGTTTTTCTGTACAAAGGAACGATCTACGAAGTCACTCGAACTGAACACGAAACTCGTTACCACCGAAGTCGACTCTTGAGGCAAAGGTGCTGCGGGTATTTCTGGCTCTCTCGATTCGCCTTATCGGGTTGTCGAAAGGGAAATGTAATGAACAATAGCTATGTCCGCTTGTCATATCTTTTGTGCACTCTGGTTCTCGTCCTCGCTTGTTCCTTACGCGGCTATTCTCAGGCAACACGAGGCGACAAGCCACCCGTTATTGATTCGCAACTGCGGCAAAGGCTCGTCGACAACATCACGGGTGAACTGCAAGCGCGGTATGTTGCGTCAGAAAAAGTCAAAGAGATAACCGCCTACCTGCGAACAAAACTTCAGAGCGGCGCCTACGAAAAGATTGAGGATGCGAACGAACTGGCCTCGGCCCTGACCACCGACCTGCGCACGAGCGCCAAGGATCTGCATCTACTAGTTGCGTATAACCCTGCTTTGGAACGCGCCCTGAAAAGTGCGCCAGTGCTGCCAAGCGTCGAGTTACCAGAACTGCCTCCAACTCCAGAGCAGCTAATCAGACAGCGTCGATCGAATTATGACTTTCGCAAACTCGAGATTATGAACGGCAACGTCGGTTATCTTGAATTAAGAAGTTTCGTTGATTTGAATCAATCCAAAGATACCGCTGTGGCCGCGATGAACTTTCTGGCAAACACAGACGCGGTCATTATTGATTTGCGTCACAACCCCGGTGGTTTCATCAATCTCGAAATCTTCCTGGCCAGCTATTTCTACGGCGTCGACCCCGTAGAACTGCTATCCCGCTATCATCGTGAAGGTGACGTCACCGTAAGAGAATGGACGCTGCGTGAAGTTCCGGGAAAACGACTTCAGTCAGTTGATTTGTATATCCTCATGAGTCGCGAGACCGGTTCCGCCGGCGAAGGCTTTTCGTTTATTTTGCAACAGCGGCAACGGGCCAAAACAATCGGCGAGCAGACCTCGGGCGCTGGATATGGGAACAAGGAATTTCCAATCGGAGACGGATTCGTTTTCTATATCTCTACGTTTCGTCAATTCGATCCGCGCACAGGACGCGGCTGGCAAGAAGTAGGCGTCAAGCCGGATATCGCTGTTCCGAGCGAGCGGGCCTTGAGCGTGGCCCACTTTGAAGCGGTAAAGAACCTGGCTGACAAGACGAGTGACGCTCGCCGAAAGCAGCAGTTGAGTTGGCTCGCAGGCCTATTGCAGCTTGAAGCGTGGGGAGCGAAGCAGATTCCGATTTCTGCGCTCGAGACTTATTCGGGAAAATATGATGGCGGAAAAATTGTCGTTAGTTTAGAACAAGGACAGCTTTACTTTCTCGGAGCGAGCGGCGTCAAACGAAAGCTCTACGCGCTCGCGGACGACACCTTCGTGATCGAGGACACTTCGGTTCCACCTGAGAATCAGGCGCGTGTTCGGTTTATTAAGAATGCTACTGGTAATGTCACTGAACTACAGTTGATGGTGGCCGATGGACGCACATTCCCGCGAGCTAAGGAGAATTAATAGGACTAACGCTCCCTTGCAGCGCAAAGTACTGTGACGCCGTCCGGGTCGCTAAGTGGCTTTGCCTCAAGAGTCGATTTCGGTGGTAACGAGTTTCGTGTTTAGTTCGTGTGACTTCGTGGATCGTTCCGTTTGTTCCAGGAAAACAAGGACGATCCACGAAGTCACACGAACCAACACGAACGAAAACACTTCCGACTCGAGCTAGATGTGACTTTTGAGGCAAAGCCTCGCTAAGCATTCCAAGTGGAAGTTCTAATATGATTGCAAAGATCGCTGTCACTACTTCCAGCCATGTAGGCGCCGTGCGTTTTCGCGGAGTACTCCTCGACCCATGTCGAGAGCTTGACGCTCGTCGATCACACCATCGCGAATCAAAGAGCTAAGAGCGACGTAAAGTCCGTCACGCGCAGCACGTGACACTACTAAGTGATGTACATCAGCGCCTCCGGGCACACTTGGATAGGCAGAAGCATCCGTTCCGTATAGAACTTTCTCAGGCGCAAAGATGAGGTACTGGCGCAATATATTGGCAAAGTCTGGAACCGGGCGAAGAAATGCAATGGCGGACATGTCTATCCAAACATTTGGCTTCAACGCGAGATAACCTGCGATCTCGTACCATGGAGCGCCGCCGTGAATAAGAACCACTTGAGTTTGGAAGAACCTCGGATCAGCTAGCACATCTTCAAGGTTGCGAACGTCAGACTCGAGCGTCCTGAGAAATGGCGGCACGCCGAGGGATGAGTGAATGTGTACCGGAAGGTTAATCTTTCCAGCCTCAAGTAAGATGTGGCGCCATAGATAATCTTGTACGGCCAAATACTCGTCCCGGCTGAGCGGAGTAGTCCGGCCCTTTGAATACAAAATTGTGGCCTGTGATTCCGGCACATCGGCGATCCTTAAGGTTCGTAAATATGCATCCCAGAACTTAATTCCCACCGCGCCCTGCTGTTGCCAGCGGCGCAGCGTGGCGTCGACAAATTTGACATAGCTCGGTAGATCCGCTGGCGATTCTGCAAGTCCGCCCTCCTTCAAGAAGTCTTTAAGATTCTGCTGAGCCTCAGTTATGTCTGTCTTGTGTGATGGGCTTCTCTCCATCAAGTGATCTGCGGATAGTGGAAAAAGCAGAGTTGTTGCATGCGGTACCCACAGAAGTCGCTTGCCATCGATTCCCCGGCGGCCGTATTGATTCACGAGTGCAATTTCAGTAACCGTAAAATCGAGATGGTTTAGCCAGTATCCCGTTTCACCGAGGCGAGCCACCATCTTGCTCCGAGCAGCGTCGATCATTTTGATGGTCGCAGGCCAGTTGTCTGGCTGTGGTGAGACGCCGAAACGCTGACGAATAACCGTAGGAAGCGACGGATGTGTACTGCGAAGTTGTAATGGACCAATGTTGGCAAGTGATGGATTAAACTCTCCAGGCCGTAGCAGGTGCGTGTGCATATCAATGGCGGGAACCTTGTCGAGTATTGTGGCCAGACGCTGAAAAACAGGATCCTCGCGCCATGGAGTGACTGGTTCTTGTCCAACCGCTTGGGATAAAAGCGAACCCAAGAGCAAGAGACTGATGATACCCTTTCGCATTAGTTCACCTCTTTCTGATTATTAAGAACGCAAACTGCTCCAAACCATTGAAAAAAGCAATCGCAACGTCGGGTATGTTTTTGCCAGATTACCCGCGATTATAAGATTTCTGCTACTGTGATCTAGGCGCGAAGATTTGCCGGCGTTCGAGGAGTGCTATGTCGTTTCTGATTGCACCCCGTCAGGGGTGCAATGTTTATAGCTCGCGACGGTATAACGTCATGCACTCCTTTAGGAGTGCGATGTCATTTGTTCATTGACCAGTAGGGTATACGCATGACTCAAGCAGACATTGGCGCCATCTCACCTTTTTTTATCGTGAGAAACGTACCTGCATCGCTCGCGTTCTACCGAGACCAGCTTGGATTTGAGATTACGTTCCAGGGACCCGTTCCTGAAGATATCTTCTTCGGCATCGTTGAGAGAGGACGAGCGATGATCATGTTCAAGGATGTCGGCATAGATCCGCTGCCAAACTGCCAGCGCGACGGTGGAGCGCGTTGGGACGCTTACTTTTACGTTCCAGATCCAGATGCGTTGTTCGCCGAATTTGCCTCGCGCAAGGTTGAGTTTTCCCAGCCGCTGAAGAACGACGGTGACGGTTTACGTGGTTTCGAGGTCAGAGATATCAACGGCTATGTCTTGTTCTTCGGTCGTCCACTAAAGGGGTCGGGATGAAATCAGAATTTCCCAGCACACACATTCGGGTTTAGCTAGTATGTTATGAAGAAAATTGGGAAGGCATTATTAATCATATTCTTCATTCTGCTCGTTACCGCATGTTTGCTCGCTTCTCGTATCTACTCATACAGCAATACTCGATCAGATGGACCAGCCGATGCCGCTATCGTGCTTGGTGCTGCTGTCTGGAGCACGGGCGTCTCTCCCGTTTTTGAAGAGCGCATTAATCACGGCATCGATCTCTATCGAAATCGCAAGGTCCGAAAGTTAATCTTCACTGGTGGTCAGGGCAACAGCAATGAGCCCACTGAATCCTCAGCTGCTCGAAGTTATGCACTACAGCGCGGAATTCCAGCGAGCGACATCCTGATCGAAGAGAAATCTCATACTACTTACGAAAACATTCTCTACGCGAAACAAATCGCGGACGCTCATGGGCTGCGCAAAGTTTTGATCGTCAGCGATCCTTTGCATATGAAGAGGGCAGTAGCAATGGCGTCGGATGTCGGCCTTGATGCTGACCCATCCCCGACACCAACAACCAGGTATCAAGGTTTCTCGAGCCAGGCTGGTCTCTTAGCACACGAGACCTATTATTACATTGGCTATTTGTTAAAACGCTCGTTCCTCAAAGCGTAGGGCTGAATCGCATATTATCGGCCGACCCTTGCCTCGAGTTCCGGCGGATAGCGATTGCCTTCGATTTTGATCATCGATGCTGCGTGGTCGAGTTCGGCTAGATCGCTGGAAGAGAGTTCGATGTCCGCCGCCCCCAGATTCTCCTCAAGACGATGAAGTTTCGTTGTTCCGGGAATTGGGACGATCCACGGCTTCTGTGCTAACAACCATGCAAGAGCTATTTGTGCCGGCGTCGCTTTTCGCTCAGATGCGAATCGGACCAACAAATCAACCAGAGTCTGATTCGCCTTGCGAGCCTCGGCTGTGAACCTCGGCACGATGTTGCGGAAGTCTGACTTTTCGAATTGAGTATTCTCATCGATCTTGCCGGTCAAAAATCCTTTCCCCAGCGGGCTGAAAGGCACAAAGCCAATGCCCAACTCCTCGAGCGTTGGAATGATTTCTTCCTCGGGCTTCCGCCACCACAGCGAGTACTCACTCTGAAGAGCCGCCATCGGATGGACCGCGTTTGCACGCCGGACGGTTTGGGCTCCCGCTTCGGATAGGCCGTAATGCTTTATCTTTCCGGCATCGATGAGATCCTTGAGAGCACCGACTGTCTCCTCGATCGGCACATTCGGATCAACGCGATGCTGATAGTAGAGATCGATCGTTTCGACCCTCAGCCTTTTGAGTGAGCCCTCGACGGCTACCTTGATGTGTTCCGGACGACTATCAAGTCTCGACCAATGAGTTTCCTCAGGCGTTGCCGCAGCGAAGCCAAACTTTGTCGCGATCACGACTTGGTCGCGAAAAGGCTCAAGCGCTTCTCCGACGAGTTCTTCGTTTGTGAGTGGTCCGTATATCTCTGCTGTGTCGAAGAACGTTGCCCCCTGCTCGACCGCCGCTCGGATCAGCTTGACGCCTTCCTCTCTGGGGGTCGGTTTGCCATAACCAAAACTCAATCCCATACATCCAAGGCCGATCGCCGATACTTTCAACCCACTACTTCCCAATTTTCGTTCTAGCATATTTGCTCTCTCCTTTCATCAAGGCGCGAGTTCGCCGTATTAATGCGCGTGAACCAGAGCACTATGATCCGGAACCGTTGCAAAAACGTGCGCGATTCCTGCTGAAATGAGATTTTCCTGAAAGCGGCCAGCGAAATGAGAATCAATCGAACTAAGATCAAATGCAACGAGGCGTGTCCCCTTTGTACCTCTCAGTGGCTTTGCCTCAAAAGTCACATCTAGCTCGATTCGGAAGATTTTCGTTGGTGTTGGTTCGTGTGACTTCGTGGATCGTCCTTGTTTTCCTAAACAAACGGAAAGATCCACGAAGTCACACGAACTAAACACGAAACTCGTTCCACCAAGATCGACTTTTGAGGCAAAGCCCCTCTCAGTAATGTGGGCGCGTCCCAAAGCATTCCGAGTTAGAAGACTGAATCTAAAATCATATGGAACTCCGCTGTGTGACCCGCGTGATTCCACGATACTCATGAGAACCTTCGTTCCCCTCCTGCTCACTGTTCTGACGTTTGCCTCTGTCGCCGATGCGCAAAGCAAGAAAGCGAAAATCGAAATTGGGGTTCAGTCAACGTCGCTAACGTTGTTTCACCCGGACTTCCCGTTCGACGAAACGCAGACTGGAATCGGCGGCAGGGTAACCTATAACTTCAACCGGAACATCGCCGCGGAGACTGAGATTAATTTCTTTCCTCAACGACAATTACTGCTTACAGCCGACGGAAGTGCAATCCAGGCTCAATTTGGTTTCCATAAAAGGCGACTGCGAGCATCGGCTGTTTTTCGATGCAGCTTCAGCGTACAATGAGCCAACGCTTTCAGTTGACGAATCGACTCACGTCGTGACGACCTCCATTGATGCCTGTAGGTTTCATGGATCTCGCGCCTTCCCACGTTCGTATTTGGATACTGAAAGCTGCTTAGGTCGAGGGGGCTTCAGATGTTTTGCCCAACTTGTGGAAGGGACAATTCAATCGAACGTAAATTCTGCGCCTCTTGCGGAACAAACCTGGAGGTTGTCTCCCAGGCGCTATCCGGAAGCGATGACGACTTTTTTACCAAGATCGATGCTGGGCTTGACCACTTCCTGGCAAGATATGCTGAACATGTTTTCAAGAATGCGCCTGCAAACGCAGCGGAACAACGGGTCGCGAAATCCTGGCAAGTCTTAGGTCAAAGCGCCCTCACATCCATAGTGGATCTTCTTCTCTTCTCGTTGATGTGGAACATTATTCCACTGAGATTCCTTTTGCTTCTTATCTCGACGCCGGTCAGGCTAATTACGCAACGTGGACGACCTGGGAAGCGCATTCTCGCTAACGACAGAAGGGGGCCTGATTTATCTGAGGCAGCGCCACACCCATGGTTGTCTAGTTCGGTTGGGAGTGTCACCGAGCACACCACTGCCATCCTCCCCGATACCGAACGTCCAAAGAGTCGCTTATGAAGTGCCGGCTTTGCGGAATGTTTCGACGCTGAATTCAGGACGCTGCAACGAGCGAGTATTTGTGCAAAGCCCTGTGATAGCGCCCAAACTGACTTTTCGTGCAAAGCTCTATCACAGATTGGATTGGAGCACTCGCCAGCTTATTTCAGCTTTGAAAGTCTTGAATCGCTTTAGGCGCACGTAGTTCGCCTACTTACCGTCGCGCGTTGCCTGATAGCACTCGCAGGTGAACTCCTCCAGACGACGTCGTATCCTTCGTTTTTCAGTAAGAAGATGATCAAGTCACGAGTGTCCTCGTCATCTTCGGTGCAGAGAATACGGCCTTTGGGGGAAGCCATAGGTAATACCCCTTTTTGTCGGGAGTGGAATAAGCTGGGACGCGCTGCGTAGGTTAAATCGATCCAATTTTAGGGGTCGGTACGAAACCTGTCATAACGATGTTTTCGCGTCGGGAGTGTGTCGCTAAACCTTCACGCAGGAATGGCTGAGTTTCGGAGCCAACTTTGGACCCATTTGATAGATACAGTGCGGCACGGCTTTGCCTCAGAAGTCACATCTAGCTCGAGTCGGAGTATTTTCGTTCGTGTTGGTTCGTGTGACTTCGTGGGTCGCCCTTGTTTTCTTGGACAAACGGAACGATCCACAAAGTCACACGAAGTAAACACGAAACTCGTTACCGCCGAAATCGACTTTTGAGGCAAAGCTGTGCGTCACTCAGAAGCACCCTCCCTTTTTCTTCAATTGATCGTACTTAGCTGCGTGGGATATTACGTGGGGGTCGGAATCGCTCTTCACTTTCTCGAGCCTGAATACGACCCGAGATTCAGATTCATGAGCGAGTATGCATGGGGCCAATA
>DATIBJ010000009.1:0-5663 GCA_035457565.1 Pyrinomonadaceae bacterium
AATCCTGCGCGACTGCGTCGCGTTGCGGACGAGGACGTCCGCGCTCCCGTATTAACTTCAAGACCCTCAACTTAAATCTGTGGAATCGGTGTCATCTGCGGATAGCCTTTGCGCCTACTCATACCTCAACGCCACCAAGGGATCCACTTTTGTCGCTCGACGTGCAGGAACCAGGCTGGCTACTAATGCCACCAGAATCAACGCCAACGGCACAGTGACGAACGTGAACAGATCGGTCGGCGTCACGCCAAATAACAGACTCGACATCACGCGAGTCGCGGCGTACGCTCCCGCCAACCCCAACACTGCTCCGATCAAGACTAAGGACATCACTGATCTGAGCACCAGTTTCAAGACATCCTGCATTTGTGCTCCCAACGCCATCCGGATGCCAATCTCCTGTGTGCGTTGCGCAACTGCATAAGAGGTGACGCCGTAAATTCCCATCGCCGCCAATAGCAACGCCGCAACTCCAAACACCGTGAAGATCACCAAACTAAAACGCTGTCGATCCAGCGATGAAGAAAAGATCTGGTCCAAGGTGCGAAACTTCAAAGGTAGTTGCGGATCGAGCCCTCTCACAACCTCTCGCATCGTCGGTACGAGTGCAGAAGGGTCAAGCTGACCTCGCGCGACTACCGTGTAACTCGATGAAGGTAAACGTTGCAGCGCATTGCCATAAACAGTCGGTGCTGTCGCCTGATCAACCCCGTCGCTATGCACATCACCCACCACTCCAACAATGTGCAACAGTCGCAGGTCGCCATCCATGTTTCCAAATTGGATCGTTTGACCAATCGGATCCTTATTGGGCCAGTACTTCTGCACAAGCGACTGGCTGATAAGCGCTGCATTGGGTGACGTTGGGGTGTCGGTCGCATCAAACATACGCCCGCGCAGCAAGGGAATACGCAGCGCCGCGAAATAGCCGGAGCTGGAGAGCCGGTAATCAGCACTTCCCTTCTCGGCTGGGTTGTTGTTGATCAGAAACGTTCCGTTTGGTCCATCTCCAGATAGTGGCAAATAGCTAATGACACCGGCGGCGATCATTCCAGGAGTCGAACCCAAACGCTCAAGCAGTTGATTCTGAAAAAGCCTGTGTCGCTCTTCATCCGCACTCAGCTCTACGTTCGCATCAGGAGCGATGGCCTGCTCCATTAAACGTTTGTATGACTGCATAAACTGCTTGTAACGCTTCTCATCCATGCGCGCGCTCGGCAGAGATAACTCCATCGCGACTGCACTCTCCGTGCGAAAACCCGGATCGATCTGCAGCAGTCGATAAAAACTCTTGGCCAACAACCCAGCGCCAATCATTAGGACTAACGTCAGAGCCATTTGTGCAACCACCAGGAAACTCCGTAAATGCCTTCCGGCAAATCCGCGCGCGCCGGTCCCTGTCTCTCTGAGAGTTCTCTCCAGATCCTTCACCGAAAAGCGAAGCAAGGGAACAAAGCCCAGCAGTGTTGCAACAACCAAACAAATGCCAAGCGTGAATGCAATTGTTCGCGCATCAACTCCAATCTCACTCATACGGGGCAGGCTCTGTTGATTCAATCCGAGCAGAACTTTCACTCCCCAAAATGACATCACGATACCGAGTGCGCCAGCTGCGAGAACCAGCAACAGATTCTCAGTGATGAACTGTCGTGCCAGCCGAAACCTCGTGGCACCAAGGGCGGTGCGCACAGCAAAATCCCGCTGCCGCGTTGTTGCCTGGGCCAGCATCAGATTGGCGACGTTGGCACACGCCACAACTAACAAGAATCCCACCGCCACAAGAATCATGATCAATGGACTGCGCACATTGCCCACCATGTATTCCTGCTGCGGAACGAGCGCGAAATCCACTCCGTCCATGTCGTTGCCGTATTCGTGCCTGAGCTGCTTGCCAATCGCACTCACTTCAGCGCGCGCCTGTTCTTCCGAGACGTTTGGACGCGTGCGTGCAACAACACTCCAATTGTGAGCTGAGCGCGAAACCTCCGCCGGAAACATTTCTCGCGGCACCCAAACTTCGGCGCTCTGCGGAAATCCCAAACCGGGAGGCATCACTCCAATAACCGTGACGCTCTTGTCCATCAATCGCAGCGAAGTTCCAGACAAGTCTGCTTTCGCCCCCAGCAGCCGTTGCCAGAAGCCATAACTGACAACGGCGACTGTTGCGCCACTCCGACTTTCGTCAGCTGTAAACGTACGTCCAACAATCGGCGTGACTCCCACTACGTTAAAGAAGTCGGCTGAGACAGCATAGGTGAGAGCGCGAACGGGCTCGCTGCCTCCGTTGATGGTTGTGAGTGAGCCACTGTATTGAGCAACGCCCTCGAAGGCGTGGCTACGCGCGCGCAGGTCAAGAAAGTTTGGTTCGGCGAAGGCCATTCGGGCACCGCGGGGGCTAACCTCACGTAGCTGCACGATCTGTTCGGCGCGCGGGTAAGGCAAAGGGCGCAACAACACACCGTCGACGACGCTAAAGATGGCAGTTGAAGCTCCGATTCCGAGGGCGAGCGTCAGGATTGCGATGACAGTGAAGCCTGGTCGTTTGAGAAGACTTCGAATGCCGATACGTATATCTTTAATTAATGTATCCATGAAGGCCTCCTTGAGTGAGAGCGACAAAACGGCTTTAGCTCTTTAACACCACGAAAGACGAATTCGTGACGTGAGAAATATCCACATATTACGCCGATTAAAGAGAAGAACATCCACAGCTTCCCCAGTCAGTCAGGGGCAGGAGCAGCAGTCAGGAGCACGGCGTTGCGCCGGTCTTTCCTGCTCCTGCGTGGTGCCCGCGCTCCTGGTTTTCCTGCTCCTGACTGTGGAAGCTGTGGATGTTCTTTGCTGAATCGTTGTAATCTGCGACTGGTTTTCCAAGATCGCAAGATAAGTTGATGTCTTCAAAGAACACTACTTTAATGCCTAAGGTTCGGGATGCTTCCGTCTGGTATGGGTCCGAGCTCACCCTCCGGACTGAGTGGGTCGTGCGCGTGTCGGAAGCTGAGATCGCGGAAGTCGAACGCGCAGTACACAAACTAGAACAGTCACCGCTTTCACTGCAGAGGCGCAGCGAACGAGGAGGTAACGCAGGGACAGCAGACTTTGAGCTCGCGGCGAAGGTTGCATCAATGACGGGTAAAGACGTTCCACTTTCTACGCTCGGTCCAAGGCTGCAACGGTTACTAGACGAGGTGCTCAATGGACGAGGGTTTGTTCTAATCAAAGGTCTCCCAGTTGAGCGGTGGACTAAGCGCCAGGCGGCGATTGCGTTTCTCATAATCGGCGTTCACCTTGGCAAGCTGCGAATGCAGAATGCTGATGGACACTTGCTTGGACACGTTCGCGACCTTGGCCGCTCAAGTGATGATCCAAACACGCGAATCTATCAAACGCGTGAACGTCAAACTCATCACACCGACTCCTGTGATGTTGTTGGTCTGTTGTGTTTGAAAGCGGCCAAGTCGGGTGGCTTATCGAGTCTCGTATCATCCACTACGATCTTCAATGAGATTCGGCGACGGAGACCGGACCTACTCAAAGTCTTAGTGGAGCCAATTGAAACGGATCGACGCGGCGAGGTTCCCGAGGGCAGCCAACCTTATTTCACCATTCCAGTCTTCAACTATCACGACGGATTAGTGTCAGCAATTTATCAGAGGCAATACATCGAATCGGCGCGGCGTTTCCCAGGCGTCGCACCACTTACGTCCCAACAAATCGAAGCACTCGATCTCCTGGACCAACTCGCTAACGATCCAAAGCTAAACTTGATGATGGAGCTTGAACCGGGCGACATCCAACTCGTCCACAACCACACCATTCTTCACGATCGAACTGCGTTCGACGACTACCCCGAGCCCGAACGCAAACGACACTTATTGCGGCTCTGGTTGGCACCGCCGAATGCTCGCCCATTGCCTGAAGTTTATGGTGAGCGATTTGGAACGATCACGCTCGGTGATCGAGGAGGCGTTGTGGTCCCCGGCGCACGGCCGACAATACCGTTCGACTATTTCGGATGAAAGGTCGAGCTCTCACTGCTGTAGTCGATATGTTCCAAAGACGTTTCCTCGTCAACGTCGAAGCGGTTACAATCCGCATGTACTATTGTTCAACTCGAAGCAGCTAGAGTTCTCGCCCTGTAATCTTCAGCCTGCTTCCCACAACAGCTCAAGTACGACAGACTGACAACGATCCTCGATGCCGCCCAGAGCAATCGAACAGATCCTGGAACAGTTAACATCCCACGATGCTGATCAGGCGTGGAGTGATTTCCTGGAGGAATACTCCACGGCGGTTTACCAGGTCATCTGCCATTTCGAGCCAGACCCTGACAAAGCGGCTGACTGTTTCCAATTCGTATGCGAACAACTGGTCAAGAATCGATTCCAGCGGTTGCGGAAGTTCAAAATCGAGGGCACCGCAAAGTTTTCTACCTGGCTGCGAGCCGTGGTTCGCAACCTCTGTATCGATTGGCATCGGAAAGAAACCGGTCGGCCACGTCCCTTTAAATCAATCGCAAAACTTTCAGCGTTCGACCAGCAAGTCTTTCAACTTCTTTATGAACGTGGGGTTTCAGCAGACGAAGGATTACGACTGTTGAGCCCGGCCTACCCCAACGTGACTGAAGAAAACCTGGCGCAAAGCAGACGACGAATTGAGACAGGATTGACGCGGCAACAGCGTTGGCTGCTCAACACCCGCGCGGCTCGGTCGCAGGAGGCTTCTTTCGCGGTCGATCTCGAAGAGATCCACGCCAGCGTGCCGGATCCACGCGCCAACCCGGAAGCTGAAGCCGTCATTAGGGAGAGATATCGCCACTTGATGAAGAAATTGAAGCGTCTCTCGGATCAGGATCGTCTAATCGTCCATCTGAGATTCGAACAGGACTTAACGCTCGACGAAATAGCAAGACTACTTCAACTGGGAAACGCACAACGGGTGGACAGACAGATCAAACAAATCCTCTCGCAGCTGCGTGAAGAGTCAACTTAGTAGTCAACAGTCAGTACCCAACGCCATAGCGTCGATGGCTGGATTTATAGTGGGACACAGTCAGTACCGTAACGCGGTAGCGTCGGGTCGTCTTTATTACATGCGATGTTGACGTTAGGACACCCACCCGACGCTACCGCGTTACGGTACTGACTGTGTCCCACTGAGAAAGCAGTCACGGAAAAAGTATTTGCGTGTCCGTGAAATACGACAAGAGACGTGCGGGAAATGGACGACAAACAAATTCAACAGATCTTAAAGTCCCAGCTGAATTCCGAGCAGCGATCTAGCTTTCGCTGTCCTGAAGAAAACAAGCTGGCTTCGTATGTCGATGGTCAGATGACAGGAAGTGAGCGAACGACTTTTGAGCGACACGTTTCTGATTGTCAGTCGTGTTTGGCGGCCATTGCTTTTCTTACCCGATCCACGGAATCGGATGATTCCAAACAAATACCTCGTCATCTCGTCACGAGAGCTCGCAGTTTAGTAACACAAAAGCCGGTCACGAAGTGGCGCTGGAGCTGGGCCATAGCAACGGCGGCAGCAGCGTGTCTGGTTCTGGCGCTCTCATTCGTCATTCTTAGATCTCGTACGCAACCACCCACGGGTTCGGTTGATGGTCCTTTAGTAGCGCAAAACCAGCCAACGCCCGAGCCTGTCGTGAGTCCGTC
>DATIBJ010000010.1:0-3153 GCA_035457565.1 Pyrinomonadaceae bacterium
TCCCTCCGTGGGCGCCCCGATAGTTCCAGATCAAGCGAAAACAGAATCGGGCGCCCACGGAGGGACGCCCCTACAACCTAAGACCAAAACACGACTTGACTTGAAGTCGCTGGTCTCCGTTCTCTATTATCCCTTCGATTCGAGATCTTGAACTATCCAACATGTTTTTGGCTCCAGCGGTTAGCGACCAGGGTTTAGCGAATTCAAATCGAAAAAGATCAGTCGCTCACAGTCATTCTGGATTACAGCGCGGGCTTTCGTCGGCGTTGCTTATAGTAATGACGTTGCCTCTTGCGCATTCCAGCCTTGAGGCCTGCGCAGCCGAACAACACCAGCAAATGATCGCAACTACAAATAGTTTCGTAGATAACAAAGAACCTATTCCCTTTTATGAAGCGCTTGCCAAGGCTCTTAAAAAGCGCAAGATAAAACTCGACGATATCTGTCCGCCGGCCGACGGTGTGGCCCGCCGCATTCTAGAAGAATATGGCGCCGTCTACGTTGCAACAAAGAAAGTCACGCCTCCGTCTGTCTGCATATTCACACACGAAGATCAGGTGACAAGTTTTCAGGAGAAAGCCGGCTTTGAGGCGGAGGTAATTGGTTACGACGAAATCGAGCTGCAAACCGAGGCCCTCAAACAACTAAAGAAGGCTCGTAAAGAAGCGCAGAAAGAAGGCCTCGACATAACTCCGCGCGACGGCGCCGAGGCAGCCCGACGAAACTACGACGACAGCGTCCGTTTGTGGAACTCTCGTTTTGATCCGGCACTCGAACACTGGCTGGCGCAGGGTCGATTAACGACCGAACAAGTCGCACGATTACGCTCACTGCCGCTTTCTCAGCAAATCGCCGAAGTACTCGAGCTTGAGAAAACCGGAATCTATTTCAGCAAAGACTTGTCGAAATCGATCCTTTACTCGATTGCCGCACCCGGCACTTCACAACACATCGCGATGCTTGCGTTTGATGTTAATGAATTTGAGAATCCACGGGTGCGAGAGATCATGGCCAAGCATGGCTGGTTTCAAACCGTGCTCAGCGATCTCCCCCACTTCACATTTCTGGGCTTAAAAGAAAAAGACCTGCCGAAGAATGGACTGCGGAGTCTGGAAGTGAACGGTCAGGTGTTTTGGATTCCAAACGTCCCCGGATTGATGCATCCGGGGCTGGATAAGTAACGATCACCTGGCACTTTTACCTATTCTCGCTTGGCGAGAATTGGTGTTATAGTACGTCGGCATTGAGTTGGCAGACTCAATGTCTCCCCCTAAAACAAAGCAAACAACCTGAGCCCAACTGATTACCGCTCGCGCGGTTCTCCTCGAATCTGTTTACAAGAAGTATTAGTTCTGTACCTTTTCACCCGAAAGAAGGTCAGATATGGATGTCCCTCAATTCATAGCCGGTAGGTTCCGGATTGAACGCGAAATCGGCACCGGTGGCATGGGCACCGTGTACCTCGCCACGCACCTCGGCCTGGAACGACCAGTAGCCGTAAAAATCATCAAACGCGAATTCGCCACCGACAGCGATGTTGCCGACCGGTTCCTACGCGAAGCACGAACCATGGCCAGGCTTCGACATCCACACGCGGCAATGATCTTCGACGCCGGAAGCCTGCCAGATGGTCGCCACTTCATAATCATGGAACTCGTCGAAGGCGAAACGCTCTCGCAGGCACTCACACGCGAGGGAAGATTCTCGCCCCACCGGGCCGTGCAAATTGCCACTCAGATTTGCGACGTACTTGAAGAGGCACATCGCCTCGGCATTGTTCACCGCGATCTGAAACCGTCGAACATCATGTTGGGCCAACGCGGCATTTGTGTTTTGGATTTCGGTGTTGCCAAGGTTCTCGCCTCGACTGCCGAATCAACCGCAACGCATGCGAGCACTGGTTCGGGTCATCTCGTCGGAACGCCTCGTTACATGTCACCGGAGCAATGTTTAGGACAACGCGTCGGTGCTCGCAGCGATCTCTATAGTCTCGGTGTCTTGTTGTACGAAATGCTTGCTGGCCGGCCGCCGTTTGTAGATCCGTTGCAATCAGCACTGCTGGTGAAACAAGCAACCGCTCTGCCTCCACCCCTGCCAAAACTGCGCCAGGATCTACCGCGCTCACTCGCTCTCGCGGTTCACTCGCTGCTGGCCAAGCGTCCTGAAGATCGGCCGCGCACCGCTGCCGCAGCGAAAGGTCTGCTCGAACGAAGTTTGGTCCAACCTGAGCGAACGCTGCCTGACGTCGAACCTTTATCATCGATGGTGGCAGCAACGAGTCCCGGCCGCAGCATGGCTTTCCGCGTTGGCGCGCCGCTGATTCTAGTGATGATGTTCGGCGCTTTTTTGGCCTGGGGTTACACAGGACAGAGCGCATCTGATCCGGCCTTGCAAAGAGCCGTGTCTAACTCACTTGGTAGTAGCACCGGATCGTCGCAAACCATTCCCGCTTCGTACAAAGACAGACCCGCTCCAGCGCCAGCCACAACGTCAGATGCGCCCGGCCCCCGGGAAACGTTTAGTGAAACACTAACGATGGATCGCGCGCGCAAGATTGCGGCAGCTTTTGCAACCGGCACGCTCGGCGCGGTCCAGATCGTCGATACGGACTCAGGTCAGGCTATTGTTGCGATCGACAACGCGCGACAGCCAGGCACAAGTTTCTTCGTTCTCGAAAAGCGTTCCAAGAAGTATCGCATCACATCAAAGGGGCGTTTGGACATTGATGGATTTAGACGCGCCAGCTGGTCGAGCGAAACTGTCGATGCCGATGAGGACGGGTATGAAGAGGTACTCTTTCTGGGTAAGGACGTTCAGTATCGCTTGAAGCGACATCTCGTCCTACACGTGCCGAACGATAAGAAGACCTATTCAATGGTGATGACGGGCGAGGCGACGGTGAACGGAACTCCTCGCATCATGTGGTTGGCAAACGCCGCTGGCACGGATGCCGCAGCGTATCGAACGGTATTGAGAAAAAAGGCAAAATCGCTTTTGATACCGCCGAAGAAACGGTGAACTTCATACTGAGAGCGCGCATACTGGGAGCGCGCATACTGGGAGCGCGCATACTGGGAGCGCGGACGTCCCCGTCCGCAATGAGCGAAGCGAACAATTCTGCGCGACTGCGTCGCGGTGCGGACGAGGACGTCC
>DATIBJ010000011.1:0-7014 GCA_035457565.1 Pyrinomonadaceae bacterium
AGCGGTGAATTGAACCAACTGCGATTGCGGCAACGAGCGCGCCCCCGCTCAATTCACATGATCGTCAACGTCGGGAAAGAGAAGAAGCGGGGGCGCGCTGGTAGTCGCTATTCAAAGTTGAGTCCATCTGCCGCTTGCCCCCTTCCCAACTGCACCTAAGTGGGTGCCGCTTGCTCCCCTCCCGACTGCATCTAAGTGGGCACCTCCCTTACCGACTGCGGCACTCAAACTTGAACTGATAATGGGTAGCTCGACTGAATCCACCTGGCGAGTTTTTTGTGCGATTGAAATCCCGGCAGAGATCCGCCAACGGATTTCGAACCATGCGCAGCAACTTCATGACGCGTTGCCCGACGTGCAAGCCAGTTGGACCAAGCCAGACAACATTCACCTCACGCTCAAATTCTTTGGAAACATTTCCCAACAGCAGGTGTTGAAAGCGTCGCAAGCCGCGGCTCAAGCGGTCGAGGGGCTCAGGTCATTCACAATACACATCGAAGGGGCAGGATCTTTTCCTCCGCGAGGTCCGGCAAAAGTCTTATGGATCGGAATCAGCGATCCCACCGGTACCTTGATTCAGCTGCAACAGAAGTTTGACAGTGAATGTGAGCGAGAAGGATTTCCCAAAGAGGCCAGAGCTTTTCATCCACACTTGACTGTTGCGAGGTTACGAACTGCACGAGGCGCACGAGCACTCGCCGAGCAACACAAGCAACTGGAATTTGAAGGTGGGGACGTGTGCGTATCGAGATTGATTCTGTTTCGCAGTGAGCTGAGCAGTAAAGGCTCGAGGTACACTCCTATCTCAACGCATCGCTTAGACTAGGAGCAGGAAAAAGAAATCATCGGTCAAATCATTGGTCATATATGATATATGACCAATGATTCTTCTGTCTGCTGCGCCCTGCTGGTGCTGTTATCGCGGCAGTTCTCTCGGTCTTGGTGGTGGCGGATTGTCCTGCTCGCCGCTTTTCTCCCCTGTCTGCGAAAGGACTTCCTTGATCGCTCCGACACTCGACAGCATCGCAGACGTTTCGACTGGCATGAAGATGACCTTGGAGTTGTTTGTCCGCGTCATATCGCGAAGGCTCTCGATGTAACGTGTCGTGATGAGATACTGCGCCGGGTTGCCGTGCGCCTGCATCGCATTCGCAACGCGCGCGATCGCTTCCGCTTCCGCCTCGGCGTTTCGTAAACGCGACTGCGCCGCACCTTCAGCAGCTAGAATCGCCGACTGCTTTTCGCCTTCCGCTCTGGTAACTGCCGCTTGCTTTTCGCCTTCCGCACGTGTGATTGCCGCCTGCCGGTCACCTTCAGCCTGAAGAACGAGCGCGCGTCGGTTGCGCTCAGCTGTCATCTGCTTCTCCATCGTGATACGAACATCTTCAGGTGGATTGATATTCTTAACGTCGACTCGAGTGACTTTGACTCCCCATTTGTCGGTCGCCTCATCAAGGATAATTCGCAGCTTCGCGTTGATTTGATCACGCTGCGATAACGTGTGATCCAAATCCATTTCACCCATCACCGCACGCATGCCGGTGATTGTTAACTGAACGATGCCGCCGACGAGATCATTCATTTCATAAACCGCTTTGACCGGATCCATGATCTGCCAGTAGACGACCGAGTCGACGTGGATCGTGACGTTGTCTCGTGTGATCACCGGCTGCGGTGGAAGATCGATGTATTGCTCGCGCAAGTCGATCTGCGTGAGTCCCGGGCGGGTGCTGGTCCAATAGACCGCTCGCGGTTTATCGAGAAAAGGCACGAGTATGTTCAGGCCGCTGCTCGCGACTTTGTCGAACCGGCCTAAGCGTTCAACCAGCATCACCGTGGCCTGGGGAACGATGCGGATTGTTTTCACGGCTATGACGAGTAAAACAATCGCTATAAATCCGAAGAACAGGAAGGCCAGAACTGACATTACTGGATCCATGATCTACTCCTGAGCAACGTGGGTGGTTTGCTACTTCGTGGGCGCACTATATCGGATTACAAGGCGCCGGGACAATTGGAAGACGGTTGAGTAGTGCGTTAACGTAATCTTCTCTGTGTTCATCTCCGCGTACTCCGTGCTTCACTTCTTAAAAAAACAAGAACCTACGAACTTGCTACACAGAGAACACAAAGGTTACACGGAGAATTGAAATAAGGATTCAGGACGGCGCCATCCCCCTAGTGCCTCTTCAATGATATGTGCTGCCGCAAACAGTTGATCTTCGTCGAAAGGTCTCCCGACTATTTGAACACCAATTGGTAGTCCATCCTCTGATGAGCCGGCGGGAACAGTCACAACAGGCAAATCAAAGACATTGAACGCTTGGGCGTAACTGAAGGCCCTGAAGTTTCCAATTGTTTGATCGCCAACCCTGACTTTCAGTGTGTCGTGGTCGTATGCCGGCGTAGCACCAACGGGCGCAACAATCAATGGCGTCTCCGACAACCAGTCGAGAAGTTCATCGCGCAACCGGTCACGTTCCATCCACGCAGCGATGAACTGATCCAGTGTCGGCGGCGGCGTTGCATCGGCAGTCTTGAGTCTCCAACTAACAAACGAGCCCGCTTCGTGTTCGTGGCCTTGATAGACCGAGCGCAGTTGGACCACCGATGCTCTGGAAAAGAGCTGCAACCAGAGTTCGTAGCCACGCTCAACGTGCGGTGGTCGCTTCTCAACAACTCGCAATCCCGCGTCAGTAAGAGCTTGTGCTGCTGCACGCACTGCTTGCCGCGTCTCTTCGGTTACTGGAGCAACGCCATCGTCGGCGTACCACGCGACAGCAACTCCTTTTAGATCGACATCGGCGCGTTGATCCGTCTTTGTTGTTAGCACCCGAAAGAGCAGATCGAGATCACTGACCGACCGCGCCATTGGGCCAATCACCGCTCCAAGTGAATACGGACCAGTACTCGGAGGAAACTGTCCACCACCGGGAACATGGCCAGTCGCTGGTTTTAATCCGGCGATTCCGCAGAAGTGTGCTGGAATACGAATCGAACCTGCGAGATCACTACCGAGTCCTCCGGGAGACAGACATGTGGCAATCGCCACTGCCTCACCCGCGCTGGAACCGCCCGGCGTCTTTGTGAGGTTGTGCGGATTATTCGTGCGACCAAACACGGGGTTGTCGCCGGTGTAATCCATAGCCATCTCAGCTGCATTAGTTTTACCGAGAATGATTGCACCTGCCTCTTTGAGACGAGCGACAGCAGGCGCGTCGCGTGACGGCACGTAATGAGCTCGGGTACGCGAACCGCTCGTTGATCGCAAACCACGCGTCTCGATCGTGTCCTTCACGGTGAGCGGCACGCCATGCAGCAGTCCGATGTTCTGTGGCGCATTCAGCTTCTGTCCGGCGGCGCGTGCCTGGTCTAATAAATCTGGAGCTAAGGTGACAATGGCATTAAGCCGTCCGTTTAGTTTTTCAATCTGCTCCAGCTGCGCCTCGACGATTTCAAGAGGAGATGCTTCCCTGCGTCGGACCATCGATGCAAGACTCGCAAGACCATGTTCGATCAATTTAGTCATACTGATTTAAATACCTGGGATGTCAACCCGTTTTGCTTTTCGCTGACTTCTCCCTATAATTCGATTGCTCTGCATACATTCGCTTACAAGCTGCCTAAACCCATTCGACTGGCCCCGATGTTCGACGTTTACGGCAAAGGAGGGCGTTCTTGGCTATACGTTTGAGCAGGACGTTTGTCTTGCGCAAGCTGCATCAGCTTTCCGGCATTGTCCCACTCGGTATTTTTCTTCTCGAACACTTTTATACCAATTCCAAAGCTCTAACTGGAGCAGCGGATTTTAATGAGGCCGTCAAAGATCTCCAGTCGATTCCGTACATTCTCTTCGTGGAGATTGGAGGCATCTTTATACCGCTCATCTATCATGCCGTCTATGGTTTAGTAATTACTATTGAAGCACGGCCAAACAATCTGGCGTACCCCTATCCGCGAAATTGGTTCTATCTGATCCAGAGAATCACCGGAATAATCCTATTTTTCTTTATCACTTTCCATGTTCTGAATTTCCGCTTTGGGATGGTGCCAGGACTGAACACCGTCTCGGTTGCGCACGAACCAGGACGAGCATTCGAGATCGTCGCGGGTGAGTTTCGCATGGTTCCGATCTTCCTCGTTTACATGGTCGGAATCATCTCTACTGTTTGGCATTTTGCGAATGGCATCTGGCTGTTCCTGGTTGATTGGGGAATCACTATCGGCGAACGCGCGCAACGCTTGACGGGTTATGCCTGCATCGCGTTCGGCGTCGTACTGCTACTAGTGGGAGTTAATGCGGCTGTCGCGTTTGTGCGGCCCGGTGGTCTACTCGGAGGCATTCTTTAGTCAATGGCAACGAATGATTTGAAGATCGCGATCGTCGGCGGTGGCCTTGCCGGATTGGCAGCGGCGATGAAAATTGCCGAAGGTGGCCACGCGGTTGATCTGTTTTCGGTGGTGCCCGTCAAACGTTCTCATTCGGTCTGCGCACAGGGAGGTATTAACGGCGCAGTCAACACGAAGGGCGAAGGTGATTCCACGTGGGAACATTTCGACGACACTGTTTATGGCGGCGACTTTCTCGCGAATCAGCCGCCCGCTAAAACGATGTGTGAAATGGCCCCGGCGATCATCTACCTATTCGATCGCATGGGTGTTCCCTTCTCGCGTACGAGCGAAGGTCTGCTCGATTTCCGTCGCTTTGGCGGTACAAAACACCATCGCACCGCATTCGCAGGAGCATCAACGGGTCAACAACTGCTGTACGCACTCGATGAGCAGGTGCGCCGTTACGAAGTCGAGGGCAAGGTCAGAAAATTTGAGCACTGGGAGATGATGTCGCTGGTGCTCGACGATCATCAGGTCTGTCGCGGACTAATTGCGATGGATCTGCAAACGCTCGAGTTGAAAGCATTCCCTGCTGACGCTGTAATCATCGCGACCGGCGGCCCTGGTTTGATCTATGGCAAATCGACCAATTCGATGGTCTGCACTGGAAGCGCGGTGTCTGCTTGCTATCAGCAAGGCGCGAAGTACGCAAACGGAGAGTTCATCCAGGTACACCCGACGTCAATTCCTGGCGAAGACAAACTACGTTTGATGTCTGAATCTGCGCGCGGTGAGGGTGGACGAGTTTGGGTACCGCGGAAGAAAGGCGACACACGATCGCCGTCCTCGATTCCCGACAATGAACGGCTTTATTTTCTTGAGGAGAAGTATCCAGCCTACGGCAATCTCGTGCCGCGCGATATCGCCACGCGCGAGATCTTTCAGATCTGCCTTGATGGAATGGGCGTTGGCGGCGGCAATCAGGTTTTCCTTGACCTGACACACATTCCCGCAGACGTACTCGATCGTAAGCTCGGCGCGATCCTCGAAATCTACGAGATGTTTGTTGGCGACGATCCGCGTCATGTGCCGATGCGTATTTTCCCTGGCGTGCATTATTCGATGGGCGGTTTGTGGGTTGACTACGATCAACGAACGAATATTCCGGGATTGCTGGCAGCGGGAGAATGCGATTATTCGATCCACGGGGCAAACCGTCTCGGCGCGAATTCACTTGTGAGCTGCGTATTCGGTGGATTCGTCGCAGCACCAGCCGCTATCGAGTATGCGAAGAACATCGAGCGGAACGGCGCCGATGGATCGCGAATCTACGATCAGGAATTACAACTTCAGCGCGAGATTAACGAGCGGTTGATCAAACAGAGCGGCACCGAGAACCAGTACATCCTCCATCAGGAGATGGGCCAGTGGATGACTGACAATGTCACCGTCATTCGTTACAACGATAAGTTGAAAGCAACCGACAACAAGCTGCTGGAGCTGATGGATCGTTATAAACGAATCTCAATTAACGATTCAAATCTCTGGGCAACGATGGCGCTGCCTCACGCGCGACACCTGGCAAACATGCTCGAGCTCGCACGTGTGATCACTCTGGGCGCGTTGAATCGAAATGAGTCGCGCGGTGCTCATTACAAACCGGAGTTTCCTGATCGCGATGATGAGAATTTTCTGAAGACGACCATTGCGGAATATTCCGGCGAAGGACCAGTCATCTCCTACGAGCCGGTTGATGTCTCGCTCATAAAACCGCGGAAGCGCGATTACAGTAAGGCTAAGAAAGAAGCTGCCGCTGCCGCGCCAAAGCAGGGAGCGCCTCAGTTTGTCTCTTCAGGCGCCGAACAGAAGCCTGAGAACGTGAGTGCTCCACTCATTTGGAGTCAGAACAAGGAACGCGTGAATGATCCGTTGGCTGACAATGCCACTCGTCGCGAACAGAAC
Source organism: Pyrinomonadaceae bacterium (assembly GCA_035457565.1). Classification (GTDB taxonomy): domain Bacteria; phylum Acidobacteriota; class Blastocatellia; order Pyrinomonadales; family Pyrinomonadaceae; genus PSRF01. The sequence goes on from DATIBJ010000011.1 coordinate 6,295, forward strand.
AAGCCCATTGAGGATGCGGGAGGAAAAGGGGATAACTCATGAGTGCTCACCAGTCGACATCGCGAGCTTCCAGAACTCCTCCGAAGTCCGTTGAAATCCACATCCGGCGCCGCGCCAACCCGGATTCCGCCCAGTATTGGGAAGAGTTCGAGATTCCCTATCGCCCGAACCTGAACATCATTTCGTGTTTGATGGAAATTCAGAAGAACCCTGTCACAAAGTCGGGCAATCGAACTACTCCGCCTGTGTGGCAGATGAACTGTCTTGAACAGGTCTGTGGCATCTGCACGATGATTGTGAACGGCCGCGCTCGCCAATCGTGCTCCGCGCTCATTGATAATCTCGACCAGCCAATCAAGTTGGAGCCGATGTCGAAGTTTCCGAACATACGGGACCTTGTCGTCGATAGATCTCAGATGTTTGATCATCTTCGTCGCGCGCATGCATGGATCGATCTTGATGGGACGCATGATCTCGGTCCTGGGCCACGCATGGATCAGGATGACGTTCAGGAACGTTACGCCTACTCAAGATGCATGACCTGCGGATGCTGTCTTGAAGCGTGTCCGCAGTATGAAGGAGACAACTACATTGGGCCGCAGGCTATTGCTCAAGTACGTCTATTCAACATGCATCCGAGCGGTAAGATGAATCGCGAAGCGCGGCTTGAAGGCATCATGGGTGATGATGGGATCACCAATTGTGGCAACGCTCAAAACT
>DATIBJ010000012.1:0-3349 GCA_035457565.1 Pyrinomonadaceae bacterium
CGAACTGATTGACTACTGGGCGGAGGCTCTCCACCTCGCGCTGGCAATCTGGGCACAAGATGATATGGGCTTCGGCCGCAGCAACCTCGCTCGGCGCTAACGCCTGAGCTGCGTAGGCGCAGGTTACCTCACTGTGCTCGCAGCCGTTCTGATGGAACGTACTCATGGCTTCGGCCCTTCCGCAGTCAGCCTTCCTCGCAGCTTGTGCAGTCCTGAACGAATGCGCGTCTTGATGGTGCCAAGCGGCTGATTCAGCCGCGCCGCCGCTTCGACGTGCGTAAGCCCGGCGAAGAATGTCGTCTCGATTGCCTGACGTTCGTCAGGCGTTAGTGCCGCCAAGGCCGCGCGCAGTGATTCGCCCTGCTCACGCAACTTGAACACATCGCCCGGATCTACAGCGACCTCAGCCACTGGCTGCACATCGCCGCTATATCTGCGCTTTTTTCGACTCTCAAAGCGCAGGCGGTCGATCGCCCGCGAGCGCGCTTGATTCATGAGCCAGCCGAGCACCGTGCCGTTCGCGGGATCGTAACGCGCCGCGCGCCGCCAGACATCATGAAAGACGTCGATCGTGAGCTCTTCACTGGTTTCCCGGTTGGCCGTGATGCGCATTATTAAAGTGAAGACGATGCGATGCGACCTTTCGTAAAGTGCATGCAGCGCCCGCTGGTCGCCGGCGGCAATCGATTGGACGAGCCCAGCCCAGTCCTGCTCCAACACCGGAGGCTCGCACTTGGCATACAGCACGTCGCCTAGGGTCGCTGGCGCTGTTTGGGTACGTTCTTTGTTCACAGCTTTGTTCTTGGTGGAGACTGCGTGTTAGTCAATCGTATTCCGTCTTCACCTCAAAGTGCGGAGATAGAGCGGTAGCTGGCCCTGCTAGAGTTCGTTCACTCCACATGTTCTTGTTTAACGCGCGCCGGGTGTAGTCATAACGAATCAGATTTTCCAGGTACCAGAGAGCGTGCTCTTTGGTCTTTCTCTGTGGATCGACGAGCGCAAGCTTTTCCCGGGCGACTACGTATAGGGAGGGATTGCTCTTCCTCGATGCACACCCACCAGAAATCTCTTCCCGCACGAAGAGGCTGAGTCGGAGCGCAAAGCATCCGCGGGGGTTCACTAAATACACATACGAGAAGTCAGTAATGTACTCCTTTTAACGCGCATCATACAACTGAGATGCGCTTCTGTATTTGGGTGATTTAACCCGCCGCTGGGCTGTTTCATCCAATCAAAATTCCGTCATCAAGAAAACTTCATCGAACGGTACCGTGCGCGCACGCCTATTGGCAACACTTGAAGTTGAATGCCTGGAAGTTACTGGTGGCATGCTGTGTGCACTATGAATTTCCGATTCACCCAAAGTTAGAAAGTTTTAGAGGCGCCGCCGTGATCGCAGTCTGGTTACCCGCCCACGTTTCTTAACGCGTCTTGTAAATCGCGGTAATCGGCAAGGAGAACACTACTAGATTGAACCGGCGTTAGCAGGAGGCTGAGAAAAGATGCAAAAAAGAAGCTTGCAAGTTGTGGTCGTCATTTTGATGACCGTTGTGTTCATTCCTGCGTCCGCACTGAGCGCATCTGCCGGAACGCCGCAGGTTAACCCTCGGTTGGTAAAGCAGATTCGACATGAACTGGTGACGCTGCCCTACTACGGTGTTTTCGATTGGCTCGAGTTTGAAGTGGCACCGGACAACACAGTGGTGTTACGCGGTTACGTGACGCGTCCTACGACAAAATCGGAGGCCGAAGCCCGCGTCAAAGACATTGAAGGTGTTAAAGGTGTGGTCAATGAGATTCAAGTGTTACCGGTTTCTCCTAATGATGATCGTTTAAGGATCGCGCTGTATCGAAGCATCTATAACTGGAATTCGCCCCTGTTTCGCTACGCCACTCAGGCCATTCCATCGATTCACATAATCGTCGATCGTGGACGCGCGACATTGAAAGGCGTCGTTAATTCCAAAGGCGACGCGCAGCTAGCTTACATGCGCGCCCGCGGCGTGCCCGGACTCTTCGATGTGAAGAACGAGTTGGTGGTCGAAGGCGAATTGCCCAGGTAGATAGCAAAGCTTGAATTGTTTGACCTCGAATAAGGAGTAACTGTCATGGCGAAAGCTATAGGTATCGATCTCGGTACAACGAATTCAGCCGTAGCAACAATGGAAGGCGATGGCCCAACTGTGATCGTCAACGCCGAAGGCGGGCGTGTCACACCTTCAGTGGTGGCGTTTACCAAAACAGGCGAGCGACTGGTGGGCCAGGTTGCCAAACGGCAAGCCGCCCTCAATCCTGAACGCACAATCTATTCGGTCAAACGCTTCATGGGCCGCAAGTACTCGGAAGTAACCGAGGAGCTCAAGAACGTTACCTACAAGGTGGTTCCCGGTCCCAACGATGCCGTCCGGATCGACATCGACGGCAAGCTCTATTCACCGGAAGAAGTCTCTTCCTACATCCTGCGCAAGTTGGCGGACGACGCGGCTCGGTACACCGGTGAGAAAGTCAAAGATGCGGTCATCACCGTGCCCGCTTATTTCAATGATGCGCAACGCCAAGCGACGAAGGACGCGGGTCAGATCGCCGGCTTAAACGTGCTGCGCATCATCAACGAGCCGACTGCCGCGTCGCTAGCCTACGGATTGGATAAGAAGAAGCAAGAAACCATTCTCGTTTTCGATCTCGGCGGCGGCACCTTTGACGTTTCCATCCTGGAGGTCGGCGACGGAGTTTTTGAAGTGAAAAGTACTGCCGGTGATACACACCTCGGCGGCGACGATTTTGATAAGCGTATTGTGGATTGGTTGGCTGAAGAGTTTAAAAAGGACCAAGGGATCGATCTCAGCAAGGACCGACAGGCGTTACAGCGACTGACTGAAGCAGCAGAGAAAGCAAAGATTGAATTGTCGTCCGCGTTGGAAACGGAGATCAATCTTCCGTTCATTACAGCGGATGCAGGTGGCCCCAAGCACTTGCTAATCAAATTGACCCGCTCGAAGTTCGAGCAGTTGACGCACGATCTCGTCGAACGATGCTTGAACCCGGTTAAGCAGGCAATCGCCGACGCCAAGCTTAGTGACAAGGATCTCGACGAAGTGATCCTGGTTGGCGGGTCGACGCGCATGCCCGCCGTCAAAGAGCTCGTAAAAAGGTTAACGAGCGGCAAGGAGCCGAACCAATCGGTTAACCCGGATGAAGTTGTGGCTATCGGCGCCGCTATTCAAGCCGGCGTACTAACCGGTGAAGTGAAGGATGTGCTGCTGCTCGACGTGACGCCGCTCAGCCTGGGTGTGGAAACGCTGGGTGGGGTGATGACTAAACTTATCGAGCGCAACTCCACGATCCCGAC
>DATIBJ010000013.1:0-5094 GCA_035457565.1 Pyrinomonadaceae bacterium
GCTGCCGGGCTGCGCTTGATCGAAGTGCGAATGCCCGACCAGCGTGACCTGAACAACAAGAACGTTGTGATCACCGTGGGTAACTCCAACGACTGGGGCGTGCGCCCGTCTGATCACAACTTTATCGTTACTACTTTCGAAGTTAGATAACGATTTAACGACCTGTCATTCCCCCGCAACACCTGACCTCCGGGCCAGAGGTATCGCTTCTGGCCATTCCCGACTGCAAGTAAAGAGAAAATGGAATTTACGCGGAATTCTCTAACTTCGTCGTTTTCTAAAGTCTTCATACTAATCAAGCTGCTTGCGTTGCTTTTCACGTTTCATTACGTGGTGGCGGCGCAAGCGCCGTCGCTCCTCGTTCAGGCTGACACCACGCGCGCGATCGCTCTCGAGTCCATCACTCATCAAAAAGAGCCTTTCGCCCTGAGCTCGTCAATTCAGTTTAGTTCTGACACCCGCACGCGTATCGTGGTGTTTGCGTTTAATGCTCAACTGAATCCGGGCGAGGGCCCCAGCGCGTTCGTAGCAGACATGGAGGATGCGTGGGGACGCTTTTACCAGTTGACGGTTGAGAATGCGGTGCCGTTGTCAGGCGCGACTGGCGTCACCATGCTGGTGCTGCGCCTAAACGACAGCCTTAGTGATGTTGGCGACGTGTTACTGCGGATCGCATTACGCGGGGTGCGGAGCAATCGCGTCCGAGTCGGGATTGGTCATGTGGGCGGTGGACCACCGGACGACGTACCGGTGGCTCCCAGCCCGAGCCCAACGCCAACACCGACACCCACTCCGACGCCAACACCGACACCCACGGCCACTCCTACTCCGACACCGACGCCGACTCCAACGCCGCCGCCGAGTACCACAACGCGCTTCAAGGTGTTGCAGTGGAACACGGCTTATGGACGTGGCACAGACAACATCGTCGATCTAAACCGGCAGGTAAGTTGGATAGCCAACCAGCAGCCGGATCTGATCTCGCTTAACGAAGTGCCGCCGGAGAACGTGCCGCAGTACGTCAGCATGCTCCAGCAAAGAACAGGCGTAACGTGGTATTCGCACTGGGTGGCGATCAGTCCTGGCAATACGGTTGGACAACAGATCCTGTCGCGCTATCCGCTGTTGAGCACCGGCTTGTTGTATCTGAGCTTTACGCGATCGGTCGCGCAGGTGACAGTGAGCATCGGCGGCAGGACGGTGAACTTTTTCTCGACCCACCTTACGCCTGACTCAGCGACTTATCGCGAGACCCAGTTGGCCGAGATGAACAACTGGATGGCTGGATTCTCCGAACAAAGGGTGGTGGTCGGCGACTACAATCTTTCACCGAACTGGGCGGAGTATACGACGATGACGTCGTTGTATTACGACTCGTGGGCGCAAGCGTACCTTGCGGGCACGGCGATCGCGTATCCCGACAATCCGGAAGGTCGCACGCGTAAAGGCCGGATCGATTACATCAACTACTCGAAATCGGCTGCCGGGCTGCGCTTGATCGAAGTGCGAATGCCCGACCAGCGTGACCTGAACAACAAGAACGTTGTGATCACCGTGGGTAACTCCAACGACTGGGGCGTGCGCCCATCTGATCACAACTTCATCATCACTACTTTCGAAATGAGGTAAAACGCTTCACATCATGCGTGCTGTGCAATAGAGTCTACGCATGGCCGACAAGCACAATTCGCCTCCGGACCCGAGCGAGTCGGAGTATCGCGGCCTCAAAGTTCACGCGATCCCATCGCTCCACGAAGAATGCATGGCCCAGATCCAGGCGCTGGGTTTGCCCAAAGATGCGCGAGTACTCGATCTCGGCGCAGGCGAGGGAGCCTTTAGCCAGAGGCTCCTCGATGCAGGCCTTCAAGTGAACGCCGTCGAACTCGAACCGGGACGCTTTCGTCTTAATGTGCCCTGTCAGAACGTCAACCTAAACCTTGATTTTCATGGGAGGTGGAACGAACCATTCGACCTCGTAGTGGCAATCGAGATCCTCGAACACCTGCACGATCCACGTCACTTCATCAGGAACTGCCTGCAAAGCCTCACGAACAATGGATACTTGTTAGTTACTTCGCCCAACACGGAATCGTGGTTATCCAGAATTCGGTTTCTGCGCGACGGTCATTTCTTGTGGTTTGATGAGAGTGACTATCGCGGGTATGGACACCTGACACCGATCTTTAGCTGGCAGGTAAGGCAGATCTGTCAGGAACTCGGCGCCACGTTGGTCAACGTAAGCAGCACGAAGAACGAGCTATTGCGTCAAAGGTTAGGCGACAATCTCACGGGCAAGTTGAAGAACAAAGCTTTTTACTTGAGTGCGCTGTATCCATTGATGAAAGGACAGAAGGACGGAGAGGTCAACATCTATCTGATTCAGAAAGGCGCGGCTTAACTTCCGTTCACGACGAAGGACTCTGCCAATGATGCTGCAGGCAGATGCGTCCATAGCCTTTTCCTTTGATGACTGGCCGGCCTCGCATCGCGCCCTGCTCGACCTCAAAAAACGCCGCTCCCTCCAGGTGGTCCTGCAATTCGCCGTCGGCTGAGACAGCCACGTTCACGCGATAACGTCCGGGCACCAGCGGCAGTTCATCCAAGTGACAAATCAACGCATTGTTGAGTGCTGAATCCTGAGAATCATCTGGCCCGCGAACGGCGCTATTGAACGTAGCCAGAGGCTGACCGAAATCGTCGTAAATCGTAAATATGCATGAGGTTCTCGGTCGCATGCCTGTTAAATAAAAAGCAAACATCGCCGGACGTCCCGTTGCGAGTGTTTGCGCGTGATCGTTTATGCCGGTAGAGATCTCTATACCTGCTAAACGAATCTCACCTCTTCCGCGGCGATCCGAGCGCTCCTGCAAATCCTGAGATACCGATTGTTCCAGTTGCCTTAGATATGCACTGATTGAAGCACCGGCCGTCGAGTCCGTAAAGACGCTTCCGTTGTGAAGGAATATGCCTCGCGTACACAGGGCTTGCACGGCCGCCATATTGTGACTGACGAATAAAACTGTTCTGCCTTCACCGGCGACTTCCTCCATCTTACCGATACACTTTTTCTGAAAAGCCGCATCGCCGACCGCCAGCACTTCATCGACCAGAAGGATATCCGGTTCGAGGTGGGCAGCCACAGCAAAGGCGAGTCGCAGGTACATTCCGCTCGAGTAGTGCTTCACCGGTGTGTCGATAAACTTGTCGATTTCGGCGAAAGAAACGATTTCGTCAAAGCGCCGTTTGATATCAATTCGCTTCATCCCGAGGATCGCTCCGTTAAGAAAGATATTCTCGCGGCCACTCAACTCGAAGTGGAAGCCGACGCCAACTTCCAACAAGCTGCCGACGCGGCCGCATATCTTTGCGAAGCCTTCAGTCGGTTCAGTCACTCTCCCGAGAATCTTCAGCAACGTGCTTTTGCCTGCGCCATTTCTGCCGATGAGTCCAACCACTTCACCTGGTTTCACTTCAAATGACACGTTCTTTAGCGCCCAGATAGTTTCGCTGTCGCCGCTTTCGTCGCCGTTCTCTGAACCGCGAGACTTCAGAGCGCGAAACGGTTGCAGCGCTGCGTTAGAGAGCGTATCGCGCAGAGTCTGATAGCTCTCGTGTTTGCTATGGATCGAGAATCTCTTGCTCAATCCATCTACGCAAATGGCGACGTCACTCATCAGTCGTATTCCTACACCACGTCGGCGAAGGTCTTCTCCATGTGCCTGAAGTAGTATGCTCCGGTTATTAGTATCAGAAGCGAAGCGAGCGCTGAAGCAAGCACCATCAGACCGGGGGCGGTTTTCGCGCCCAGCAAAGCCCAGCGAAATCCCTCGACTACTCCCACCATCGGATTCAGACCATAAATAGTGCGCCAGGGTTCTGACAACAGGCTGCTCGGATATGCGATCGGCGTTGCAAACAGCCAAATTTGAACCAGAAATGGCACGACGTAACGCACGTCGCGGTACCTCACGTTTAGGGCCGACATCCAGAGGCCAACGCCCAGCGAAGTCACAAAAGCCAACGCCAGCAACAGCGGCGTCCAGATAATGTTGACAGTCGGTATCACGCGATAAAAAGCCATTAGCAGAAGCAGCACAGCAAACGCCAGAACAAAATCGACAACGCCCGCCAGCACTGTCGCCAGGGGGATAGTCAAACGCGGGAAATAGACCTTCTTGAGAAGATTCGCGCTCGAGACGAGGCTGTTCGACGACTGGTTCAGTCCGTTTGCAAAGAACGTCCAGGGAACGAGCGCCGCAAAGGCGAAGAGAGGATAGGGAATTCCGTCGGAAGGAACTTTCACTAGGCGCCCAAAGAACAAGCTAAAGATGAGCATGGTGGTGAGCGGTTGCAGAATGGCCCACGCAGCTCCTAGCACTGTTTGCTTGTAACGGACCTTGATGTCGCGCCAAGTGAGGAAGTAAAGCAGCTCACGGTATTCCCAGAGGGACCGAAGATTTAACGAAACCCAGGATTTCGAGGGTTTGATGAAGATTACTTGCGGATCACTCTTGCTCTTCAAGCCGTTGGAAGCGGATTCTGTCGCCATCACCGATCTGGATAGTACCGTGGGACAGAGTTGTTTTGATAGTAGCTTTGCAGAATCACTGGCTCTTCGCGAGAATCGTGGTGTCGTTTTTAGGTGCGCCGGGCGCGCTGTTGAGATACTTCTGCGGCGACAGAACGATCTGATCTAGCGCCAGTCCGTCCTCGCGTAGTTGCACGCGAATGGTTTGCGTGCCGCTGCTGGCGAAGTAGATCAAAGGCCCCATGCCGCCAAACAGATTGTCGTTCCAACCCCAGGCACTCAAACCGCAGCCCGTGCAGTCCTCGAGATTGAACATCGTCGCGTCAGTCGTGCCAATGCGAAATACGGGTGTACCAATGCTGTCGACACTGCCGGAAAACTGCGCCCAGACGGAATCATTGTTGGTGGAGTTGGCGTCGGCCTTGCCTCTCATCCAGAGACGATAGGCAACACCGGATTGCGCGACGAAAGTGGTTTCGAAGTAGTGAGTGGGATTCGCGAAGGCGGTAGTGAGCTTTGGTCCGCCGGCGTCAGGATAGCGAATGCGAGCACCGCCTGCGGCAGTC
>DATIBJ010000014.1:0-22527 GCA_035457565.1 Pyrinomonadaceae bacterium
AAAGACTTCAAAGGGGACATCAGGCCGCAGCCGGGAAGATACGTGCGCATTCGAGCAGTGACGTTTGGGAAGATTCCGGCGTGGCACCCCGGCCACGGCGGAGATGCGTGGATATTTGCGGATGAAATTTGGGTGAACTAACAGCAGGTCCACAGATTACACAGATTACACAGATTAAAAGCTAGAACAGTAAATTGAGCGGTCAGATCACCTAACTTAACTGCCTGGCTCTTTAATCTGTGTAATCTGTGTAATCTGTGGACCTGCTTCATGTTTTTACCAGGATAGTTCGAACTCGTAGTCCGACGCTCCGCCCTTCGGATCTCTTATGCGAACAACCGCGGTGAAATCGTTCTCGCGTGACGGTTGTTGCTCGATGAAGACCTCACCCCGACCTTTCTTCACTTGCAGACTAACGTTCACCCTTCGTGGTGGCAGCGATGCCGTAAAACTTTGAGTCGCGTTGTAGAACGGCGTCCCGCCAATCGTTTCGATCTCGGTTGAGCCGCCTCTCACTCTGATGCGAATGTCGTCGTCGACTCGGCCCTTCCATGTCATGCGTCCACTCGAGCGGCCAGTATCAGGATACTGGTTGTTGTTATCATTCGAACCAACGTTCAGTTCGCGGCTAATGTCAGACATCAGTCGCTGAATGTTGTACCAGTTGTTTCGCTGGATGTTGTAGCGTTCGAGAGAACGTGCGACATCTTGTACGACTTGAAACGCGTCGCGCAGATCCTGATTACGACGGCGGTCATTAACCATGCGATTCAACAGTTGTGCTGAGGCGCTGAACTGCTGCGCGACCATCATTCCCTCGACGTCGCTGCGATTGCCGCGGAAGTTGTTTGATTGGTTGCGATAGCTGGTTTCAGCAAGATCTGCTGCTTCAGTTGCGAGCCGGGCAGTGAACTGACTCAATCGTCCCTGTCCAAACTGTCCAAACTGGGCGATAGCTGTTTGCGTCAACAGCAGAATTACGACGCCAGCTATGGTGGCTTTAATTTTCATCGGTCTCCTCCTGAACCCGGTGCGTATTTAGGGTTCGTCAGATTCTTCCGAACAACGAGTAACTATGTCAATGGATTAGTTTGTCCGTTGAAACTTTTACTGCTGGAGTGGAACAACCGGTCCACGAATTCACACAAAATGACACGAAGTGTAGGCTGAAGTTGACCTCTCCACGCGACTAAGGCTGGTGTCCACGGTCGGGGCTGTGCGTCCTTGACGGAGTGTGTAATAATCTCGCCGCTTCAAAGAACAAGCCGGCTTCGGTTCTCGTCTTTAAACCAATCACAAATCAACGTAGCGCCTGCAACCCCAGGCTTAGAGGAGAACTATCACCATGGTGCGAAGGACCCACTTATCCATCGTTGCGCTCTTCATCCTCTTGTTTGCGCTCGGCACGCTCTCGTCTGTAAGCGCGCAAGACACAACTAAGGATGTACTTGGTGCTCTGCGCTTTCGGCATATCGGACCGGTCGGTAACCGCCTGACTTCGGTAGTCGGCGTGCCGCGCGATCCAAATGTCTATTACGTCGGCGCTGCATCAGGCGGAATTTGGAAAACGATCGACGGTGGCGTTCACTGGCAACCGATCTTCGACTCGCAACCTGTATCGTCAATTGGTGCACTGGCGATCGCGCCATCAGATCCAAACATCGTCTGGGCAGGCACGGGCGAACCATGGATTCGCAGCCATATCTCTGTTGGACAGGGAATCTACAAGTCGACTGACGCCGGCAAGACGTGGACCTTAATGGGTCTTGAGAAAACTGGTCGCATCAGTAGAGTGGTAGTCCATCCGACGAACCCGGACATTGTGATGGTCGGAGCCCTCGGTCACGCTTACGGACCACAGCCCGAGCGAGGTGTCTATCGAAGCACGAATGGCGGCAAGACGTGGGAACGGGTTCTGTTCACAGATGAAAACAGTGGATGTTCTTTTCTCGAAATGGATCCCCACAACCCCAACATTCTTTTCGCTGGAATGTGGCCGATTGAGATTCGCACGTGGGGCCGTGAAAGCGGTGGACCAGGCAGCGGACTTTTTAAGTCGACAGACGGCGGCGTCACTTGGAGAAAGCTTACAGGTAATGGACTACCGACACGCACAACAGGAAAAGTTGTTGTAGCGGTTGCTCCGACTAATTCCAATCGCGTGTACGCAATGATTGAAACGGGAGACGGCGTTCCATTGAATGGCAAGGAAACTGATCGAGGAAAGCTCTGGCGTTCAGACGACGGCGGCGACACGTGGCGGTTAGTAAGTTATGACCGCACGTTGGGAGGCCGTACTCATTACTACTTTCGCATGGCGGTCTCGACCGACAACGAAAACGAAACCTATTTCCTTACGGCGGGATACGCCGTTTCGATCGATGGCGGTGAGACGATTCGACCTGGTTCATTCGGCAGTAGTCCGGGCGGAGACAATCACGACATCTGGATCGATCCGACGAACGCGAACCGCATAGCGGTCGCAAACGACGGCGGCGTTTCTATCTCTCCAACCCGTGGCCGTTCCTGGTATCGCATTCAGTTACCCATCGCCCAGATGTATCACGTTACAGTTGACAACCGAATTCCCTATTACGTCTACGGTAACGAGCAGGATGATCCTTCGTATCGGGGACCAAGCCGCGTGATTGGGAGTAACAACATTCCAAGAAGTGCGTGGCATGCGGTAGCTGGCGGTGAAAGCGGTTGGGCGACGCCTGATCCGGTCGACAACAACATAATCTGGTCGAGTGCATCGGGTTCAGGCAGCATAGGCGGAATTGTCGAACGCTACGATTTACGGACTGGCCAGGCCCGAAACGTTGAGGTCTGGCCCGACCAGGTCAATGGTTCTCCGGCCGCCGATATCAAATACAGATTCGTGTGGACTTTTCCGCTGACGATATCGCCTCACAACAACAAGAAGATCTATGTCGGCAGTCAGCACGTTCATCAGACTACAGACGACGGGCAGAGCTGGCAGGTTATCAGTCCGGACCTAACGACCAACGACAAATCTAAACAGGGCTTCTCAGGCGGTCTCACGGGAGACAATATTGGAGTTGAATACTTCTCTACGATATTTGCAATCGCTGAGTCGCCAAAAGAAGCGGGTTTGATCTGGGTCGGCACGAACGACGGATTGATCCAGCTGACTCGCGACGGTGGAAAGAACTGGACGAACTTAACAGCGAATCTTCCGAACCTGCCGCGCTGGGGAACGATCAGCAACATCGAACCTTCGCGATTCGATGCGGGTACGGCTTATCTGACGGTCGATCTTCACCAGGTGAACAATCGGGATCCATTCGTCTACAAAACTAAAGACTACGGCCGAACCTGGAAATTAATTACGAACGGCATTCCACGCAGCATGTTGAGCTATGCGCATTGTGTGCGTGAGGATCCAACGCGCGCTGGCCTTCTGTACCTCGGCACTGAAAACGGACTCTACGTTTCATTCGATGACGGCGAGCTTTGGCAACCACTGCAAGCAAATCTGCCACGCGCGCCGGTTTATTGGATGGTTGTGCAAGAGCACTTCAATGATCTCGTAGTCGGAACTTATGGCCGTGGCTTTTGGATTCTCGACGACCTGACAGGCGTTCAACAGATGACTCCGGCGGTGCGTGATTCGAACGCGCATTTGTTCACGCCGCGACCGACGTACAGATTCAGGCCCAGAACCGTGCCAGTAACGATGTCAGACGATCCAACATCGGGACAGAACCCGCCATACGGCGCGGCAATTACTTACTACCTGAAATCGCCGCCGTCGGGCGATGTAAGAATTCGAATCGAAGACTCGAAGGGACAAACAATACAAACGTTACCCGCTACGAAGAACACGGGTCTGAATCGAGTTACGTGGAATCTTGAAGGCGACCTAACGCGACAAGTGCTAATGCGGACCAGCCCTGCCTATGCGCCCGAGATCAGAGTTGGACCAGAAGGCACGCGCCCGGGACTCGGAGCACCGCGAATCTCCATCTTGTATCCGCCCGGTAACTACACTGTGAAGCTTTCAGTTGGTGGACAGGAACTGAGCGCACCTTTGGTGGTTAAGAAGGATCCAAACTCTGCCGGAAGTGAAGCAGATATCGCCGCACAGATTGAAATGCTTCAGGAGGTAAGACGAGACCTCGATTCAGCGGCGGACATGGTAAACCAGATTGAGTTGGTCCGCGCGCAGCTTTACCAACTGACCAATACTATCGGCGACTCGCAGGCGACCGTAAAGTCTGCCGCCGACGATCTCGATAAGAAGTTGATCGAAGTGGAAGACAATTTGATCCAGCGACGACTAACCGGGCAGGGACAAGACACCGTTAGATGGCCACCTAAGCTATTGAGCAAGCTCGGTTATCTTAGCAATGGCCTGTCAGGTTCTGATTTCCCCCCGACGAATCAACAGCGAGAAGTGCATGCGATGTTGAAGCAACAGCTGGCGACAATCAAACAGCGATTTGATGCGGTGATGAATCAGGATATAGCTGCGTTCAATAAACTGTTGAGAGATCGAAATATAGGGAATGTGATTACTCGTACGCCGAGCCGTTAGCCACGATCTGTGGTGGGTCGATAGCAGATCAACCGATTTCCGCAGATTAAAACATTGCCGATTGCCGATTTCTGATTGCCGATTGGATGCCTGAGTTCTTCAATTGGCAATCGGCAATTGGCAATCGGCAATGTTTTTAATCTGTGTAATTTGTGGACCTGCTTGAGTGTTGCGTATTACAACGACAAGCTATAAAGCGTATCGAACACAATGAAGCGCCGACGTTTTCTAATCGCAACGGCCGTCATAGTTCCCATATTGACGGTCACAGTCATATTGCTCGATAGATATTGTCCAGCCTCAGGGTTGCCTCTGACCTCAGCTCGAAGTGTCGAGTATCGACTGAAGAACCGCTCTCCATTTCCTTCGTCAGAAAACTTTGACGCCAGAGTGACATTGCCTGCGTTGTTAGAACCCGGCGACGATGAGAATCGTTGGTCGGAAGCACGCGCGGCCCGTGTTGAAGGTTACGTAGTGTCAGTTGGAAGAGCCGGAATCGAGATGGCGAATTGTTGGTCACCATGCCGGCGCGATATTCATATCAACCTTGCATTACGTTCTGATGCCCCGCGAACAGAGCACGTCGTCGTGGAAGTGACGCCATACTTCGAACGTTCTGCAAAGTCGCAGGGTCGGGATTGGTCGGCAGAAACGTTGGAGCGGACGCTTGTTGGACATTGGTGTCGATTCGAAGGTTGGCTGTTCTACGATCGACATCACGCAAAAGAAGCGACTAACACTTACAAAGAAGGTGCCGACGTTTGGCGGGCGACGGCGTGGGAGATTCATCCGGTGACCAAAATAGAAGTGCTAGATAACTGAGAAATAATTGCCGATTGCCGATTGCCGATTGCCGATTTGAAGAGCTCTCCCCGACTAAAAGGGGGACAGCGTGAATCTGACTGCACATGAGAACCAAAACTCGGCAATCGGCAATCGGCAATCTTCAATGTCTTACCCCAGTTCCTCGGCCGTTTTTGGCCAGTTCTCGCGAAGCAAGCGCGACAGTGCTCGATCGGCTAATAGTCTGCCGCCAGTCTGACAAGTAGGACAATAGTTTGTTTCATTTGTAGCGTAGCGAATGCGCTGGACCTTTGTGCCGCAACGTGGACATGGTTCACGATAACGACCGTGAACTGCCATTGCTTTGCGGAAGGCCGTAACTTTCTCGGGAAACTTATTTCCAGTCTCCGCTCGCAAACGCTCAACCCAATCAGTTAGTGAATCCTTAGTCGCTTCAAACAAACGCTTCATTTCTTCAGGTGTAAGTTTTTGCGTCAACATGATAGGAGAAATTTGCGCCTGCCAGAGAATCTCATCGGAGTAGGCGTTTCCGATCCCACTCAATGCTCGAGGGTCGGTCAGTGCACGTTTAAGAGTGTGATTCTCAGCCTGAAGAATCTCGCCGAACTCTTTGAGACTCAGATCGAATACCTCACGTCCGCCCGGATCGAGATCATTCAAACCCGCTTCTGTTTCAACAACGTGTAGCGACGCGCGTTTCTGCGTTCCTGCTTCAGTCAAGGCAAGCGATCCGTTATCGAATTCGAAGGTGCCGAGATGAAGTTTCGAAAGTTTTAGCGGACCTTCCTTCCAATGAAGTCTGCCGGCGATCATCAAATGCAAGATCAACCAAAGATCTCCTTCGAGGCCAATGCAAATACGCTTTCCTAATCGCTTGAGTGTCACCACGCGTTTGCCTTCAACACTCTGAACGGGAGGCGCAGCAGTGCGAAGCAGAAACGGCGATGCGATCCGAACGCGCTTGAGTGTGTGATTGAGAATTCGTTTCTCAAGCGCTTCGATGTAGATCGTGATGTCCGGCAACTCGGGCATGGATGATTGATGATTGTTGATTGAAGACTGAAGATTGACCAAACCTTAATGGTCTTACGTACGGAGCAACGATAACAATCTACAATCTACAATCTTCAACCAACAATCTTCAATCGCCTTGACCTCTTCATCCTTCATCCCTCATCCTTCATCCTTATTAACGCTCATGTCCATAAACCTAATCGACGTGCTGTTGGCGTGCGTTGTGGTCGTTCTGGTTGTGAACGGCTATCGCCGAGGCTTTTTGCTTTCGACGCTGGACTTGCTTAGCTGGGTATTGAGTTTTCTTGCTGCGCTTCGCTTTTATCCCGCGCTTGCCGGTTGGTTCGAGAACAACGTGCATTGGTGGTCCGACGTTTGGAACCGGCCGATCGCGTTTGTTCTTATCGGGTTATTGGTCGGAATTATCGTTGAACTGGTCGGTAGTGCGCTCCTCAAATACTTTTCCGACGACGTTCATGAGAAGCAGGTCAACCGGATCCTTGGTCTCATACCAGGTCTGGCCAGTGGACTGATCACCGCAGCGATCCTTTCTGCGTTGCTGCTGGCGCTTCCCTTAAACGAAGCCTTGCGAGAGAGGTCTCGCGAGAGTCAGGTGGTAAACCGACTCGCTGTTTACACTGAGCATCTCGAGAAACTGCTGCACCCGGTGTCGACCGATTTTGCTGAGGCGATAGCCGAGACTTTCAACTTTCTCACTATTCGTCCGGAATCTGACGAACGCGTAACGCTGCCGTACAAAGTCACTCAGGTACGTCCGCGTCCTGATTTGGAGTCGCGAATGCTGCAGCTAGTGAATAGGGAAAGGGTAGCTGCGGGATTGCAGCCGCTGTCAGCTGATCCTGAGTTGACCGAGGTTGCACGACGACATTCCACAGATATGTTCGCTCGTGGCTATTTCGCACACGACACACCTGAGGGTCGAGACCCATTCGCCCGCATGCGGGAGGCCGGTGTGCGTTTTTCGACGGCAGGGGAGAACCTGGCTTTAGCGCCAACTGTTCAAGTGGCCCACACGGGCTTGATGAACTCACCGGGACATCGCGCGAACATACTTCACAGAGATTTCGGACGAGTTGGAATTGGAATTGTGGACGGTGGGATTCGCGGGTTAATGGTGTCGCAGGAGTTTCGGAACTAGAACATGCGTATTGTCTCTTTTCTTCCCTCTGCAACAGAGATGGTGTATGCGCTGGGCTTGGATGAGCAGCTCGTCGGTGTTACCCACGAATGCGATTATCCGCCGCAAGCGAGAAACAAACCGGTCGTTGTGCGAAATGTATTGCCTGTAGAAGCGATGTCGCAAGCTGAAATCGATCGTGCCGTTGCCGAGCGGATGCGGAATGGCGATAGTCTTTATCAAATCGACGAAACTCTATTACGCAAACTCTCGCCGGACCTGATTCTCACACAGAATCTTTGTCAGGTTTGCGCTCCCTCAGGAAACGAAGTGTCGCAGGTGCTCCAGACTTTGGAAAAGCGACCTGAGATCCTCTGGCTAACCCCGCGCTGCATCGACGAAATCTTCGACAACCTGCGCGACCTCGCAAACGCTACTGATCGTGAATCGGCGGCACAAGAAATCATCAACGACTGCAACACGCGGATCGATCGGCTCAAAACTCTTTCAGCTAAGTGCGATGAGCAACCGCGCGTCTTCTGCATGGAGTGGCTGGATCCCGTATACGCGTGTGGTCATTGGGTTCCTGAACTCGTAAAGCTCGCCGGCGGTAGAGATGAACTGGGTCGCGAAGGCGGTGAATCAGTCAGAATCTCGATGGACGAAATCTCGAACTATGCGCCGGAAGTGATTGTGATAATGCCGTGTGGATTCAACCTGCAACAGACAATGAAAGAAGTTTGGAATTCTTTTGGTCGATATTCGTCAAAGAGATCGAGTGACGCTCAGGCGTTCTTTGAACTTCCTGCCGTTCGTGACGGGCGTGTTTTCGCGGTGGATGCCAATTCCTATTTCGCGCGTCCTGGTCCGCGAGTGATCGAGGGAGCCGAACTGCTTGCGCAAATCATTCACCCGGAAATATTCAAGCAGAGTGGTATTCCAGATCGGTCGTCTTCTTTTCAACCCATAGACGTATCGCTGCTTCAGGGTATTTTAGATTCGGAAAGGGACTATGTAGTTGAGAATGGTGCAATGGTTTTTACTGCGAGTTATCTAAAGCGACGTGGGTATTGCTGCGATAGTGGTTGCCGGAATTGTCCTTACTAAACAATCATTCAAGTTCCCAGAAAAGTGGCAAGCGAATGTCCGACATGCTTCAGCTTGTCGGTGAGCTGCTACCAGAAACGCGACCACCAAATGTCCGATATGCTTCAGCTTGTCGGTGAGCCAGCCAACACGCAAGCTACCAGAAACGCGACCACCGCATATCGGACATTTAGTTGGGTAGCTTGCGTGTTGGCCGGATCGACGAGCTGAAGCATATCGGATATTCGCTTGACGATTTTCTGAGGAGCTTGGCGTTTGGCTACAAGACCCGACACATCTCTTTGCTCCAAGGCGTGGATGTGGCGCGGCGGTAACTTTCCCTTATCTCTCCAAACTTCCAAGCCTTCCGCTGCCAGATCGACCCGTCACCCCACTCAATGCGATTAATCACGATCTTCTCGTCGAATGGGTTGGCGCCATTCGCCAGCGAATCAACATTCACGACATCAGTTGGTCCATTCAGACTAAGAGCCTGAATCTCCTTGTCTTTCCCAGGCTTAATATTCGCCACACATAAAAACTGACGGCGCGTCATGTTCTCCGGCTTTGCGCGATCGATGAATTGATATTCCCAGAAAAGAATATCGACTGACTGACTGGTAGGATTCTGGATTTTGACTTTGTAAGAATATGCGTCGATCGTCCTGGGCGGGCGTGCACGCGATTCCTGAACACTCTTTTCGAGCGCCGCGCTGCGTCCGTCGACCGTGTCTTGATTTGGATCTCGCGCGCCCGGGGGTTCATTCATTCTCACGTTGCGTGAAAAGTTCTTATTCTGCGGAATCATCGCCGGCGCCGGCGCCGGATTGAAGACTTCAATCTTGTCTTCAGCCTGTTTTGTCTTTGCCCATTTGAAGCTGACGACACTCAGGGAAGACGTCTCTTGACTTTGAGGCACGGGAAGAACCAGCAGCGCGAGAATCAGAGGAAGGAGATTTCGCATGATTGATCCTCCTAAACTTAGGCACAGATTATAGCTTCTTACGTCAGAACTCGTTAATTCGTGGGTGGCCCAAGGAGTTGTTCCACTTCCGCCTTCACCGCTTCGAGCTCTCGCTTCAACACTTCGTATCTCTCGATAGCGTCTCGCCCGATTTTTTGATCGACGTTTGCCGTCATCCCTGCGAGGTACGTAATGTGAGCTTGCAAGCCGGGTTTGCCATAACGGACAGGTTCAGTTAGCAACTTCGCGGCGATGGCGCTCAGCCGATTGGAATCGACACTGCCGTTCGCCTTGTTCTGTGCGTCGCGGACCCTGCTGACCAGCTGGTTGACCGTGGTGATCATTTCGCGCATCCGCATGTTGTGTTCGTATTGCTCCTGAAGATCGGCGAGCGTCACGCCATCTTCGGCAACACGCGGATCGATCAGCACACTAAACGGTTCGGTGAACGTCTTGTCTCCGACTTTCAAACGCGCCTGATACTGCCCTGGCGGAAGAGTCACGCCAGCCTGATGTCTCACGTCCCATACGAACCGATTGATACCAATTTGTTTTGTCGGACGCGGTGGTGGACCACCAAACCTTCTACCGGTTGGCGCGTCAGGATCGTCAGGTTGCGATTCTGGTCCTGCACCTCCAACTCCCGGCATGCCTGCGCCACGCGTCCCACGACCTCCTCCCGGTTGCGGCGCGTCACTGTTATAGGAATTGACTAGCGTTCCTTTGCTGTCTAACACGTCCATGACAACTGGACCAGCGGGCGCCTGAGGCAGATAGTATTCAATCACCGGTCCAAGGTTCGCGGGACTAACTCTGGTTCGATATCCGTCACGCGGCTTGAATAAACGTACCTCGCTGACAGAAGACTGAGACGAGAGCTGATGCAGAGAGGTAACGTTGTCGAGTATCCAAAACGCGCGACCTTGTGTAGAGACGATCAGATCGTTCCGATAGACTTTAATATCGCTTATCGGAACGTTGGGCAGATTTAACTGGAACGGTTGCCACTGTGAGCCATTGTCGAAGGAGATGAACATTCCAAACTCGGTGCCTGCATACAACAAACCTTCGCGCACGGGATCCTCTCGGACGACACGCGTTGGCCAATCAGCAGGAATGCCGTTACGGCCCGTAGTTAATCGTGTCCAGGTTTTTCCATAGTCGTCGGTCCGATAGATGTAAGGCTGGTAGTCTCCAAGAAGCCAGCGATAAACGGCGTAGTAGGCCGAGCCTTTTCTGTGCGGGGACGCTTCAATGAATTGTACCCGTCCGCCCGGTGGCAGGTCTTTGGGTGTAATGTTCGTCCACGTTTTGCCATTGTTACGTGTGACGTGAAAAGGCCCGTCGTTCGCGCCAGTCCAGATTACGCCTTTTTCGAGTGGCGATTCGGTAATCGCATACAGCGTGCTGTAAAACTCTTCGCCGGTAATGTCGCGCGTAATCGGCTCGCCGCTGATTCCCTGACAACACGCGGGCCGGGCAGTCAGATCAGGAGAAATCTTTTCCCAGGTTACACCTTTGTCGCGCGTGCGGTGTAGGTACTGCGATCCGTAATAAAGCACATCGGGGTCGTGAGGTGATGTTGCCATAGGCGAAACGCGTTGGAAGCGCAAAATCAAATCGCTCGCAGGATTGCCGTATAACGACTGGGCTCCGATCCAATAGGGTTTCTCCTGTCCTGTCCTGAGATTCATCACTCCGTATTGGCCTTTGCATGACCCATAAACCACGTTCGGATCTTTTGGATGCGGCATGATCGGTCCGGTCTCGCAACCGGGACCTGAACGCCAATCAAGGGTCGAATTTGGATTCGCCTGACTCGAGATAATAATTGTGCTGTTGTCTTGTTGCGCACCATAGAGTTTGTAAGGGAACTGATTGTCGAGCCAAACTCCATAAATCTCCGATGTCGGCTGATTCAGCTGCGATGACCACGTGCGCCCGCCATCAATTGACACGTTAGCACCACCATCGTTTGACTGAATCATTATTTGATTGTTGGTTGGGTTGATCCAGATGTCGTGGTTGTCGCCATGCGGAGTGCGAAAGACCGAGAACGTCTTGCCGCCGTCGGTCGATTTAAAGAAGCCTTCCGCGCCGGCGTAAACGATATCGGCGTTTGTTGGATCCGCTCCGAGTGTCGTGTAGTAAAAGGGTCGCTGAATCAATGACCCCTGAGAATTAATCAGCGTCCATGATTGTCCGGCGTCGTCTGAGCGATACAGACCACCACCGGGCTTCGCTTCAACCAGCGCGTAAATACGACTAGGATTTGCTTGCGTGACTGCGAGGTTTGCTTTTCCGATTAGTTCACGCGGCAGTCCAGTTGTAACAGGTGTGAAATGTTCGCCGCCGTCAGTGCTCTTGTAGAAGCCGCCCTCTCTCGATCCGCTGATGATGGTCCATGGCTTCCGTTCCAGTTTCGACATCCACGCATAAACAACGTTTGGATTTCCTGGTTGCAGCTCTACGTCCATGGCGCCAACGGCGTCGGAGATGAACAACACTTTGTTCCACGTCTGTCCGCCATCTGTAGTTTTGAACACGCCACGCTCTGAGTTTGGTTTGAAAACATCGCCACCAGCTGCAACCCAAACGATGTTTGGATTTGTCGGGTGAATACGAACTGCGCCAATCTGACCTGCGTTGTAGAGACCAACGAAGTTCCATGTCTGCCCGGCATCAATTGATTTGTAAACACCGCGTCCTGTAGAGACGTTGCTGCGGACCCCATCAGAACCAGTACCCAGATAGATCACGTTTGGATCCGAATCGGAAACAGCAACACTGCCCGTCGAGCCCAGAGGAATCTTTCCGTCTGTAATGGGCACCCATGTTGTGCCGCTATCTGTTGTGCGAAACAAACCGCCACTCGCTACTCCCATGTAAAACGTTTTCGGCTGCGCTGAAACGCCGGTCACCGTAGTAACGCGGCCGCCGCGAGACGGTCCAACCAATCGATAGCGAAGTCCTTTGAAAAAGGCCGGATCAACAGGTCCATTTTGGGTTGAGGGCGAATTCTGCGCGCTAACTGAGGCTGGAAGTACAAGTAGACTTAGGAAAATCAGACAGAGTGAGCGAAGCATCTGAACTCCTCCCGATGACGGCAGAATAATTTGATCTTAATCGTGTTTGTAAAACTCGGAAGCGCCAGAAGCATAAAGGGACACGAGCCAGAGTGCAATGATTGGTAGTGGCCGGGTTCGTACCCTCGATTCGCGAATGAAGTACATAAATCTTGCTTCGGTTGGTAAGCTTTTCCTCATCCAGTGGCTCCTATTAACAGAGATTCGTGAAAAGCATTCGAGATAGCGTCATCCGCGCGAGCGATTGCACCGCCGCTCTTTCGGATCGCCACGAGGCGTTCGGCGAACTGGTGATGCGCTTTCAGGATATGGCATTTGCCTATTCGTTCGCCGTGTTGGGTGACGCATATCTCGCTGAGGATGTAGCGCAGGAAGCGTTCATCACCGCTTGGCACCAGCTACATCAATTGCGTGAGCCGGAGGCCTTTCCAGGCTGGTTCAAACGCATCGTCGGAACTCAGTGTAACCGTCTACTTCGCACCAGGCGTTTGCAGTTCGTCGAATCTGAGTCCGCGCTTCACACCGAACTAAAAGACCCCGGACCTGGCCTCTCAGCTGAACGCCGTCAGCTGATAGACAAAGTACTGGAAGCGATAAGAGAGCTACCTGAAAAACAACGATTGGTCACAATGCTCTTCTATGTAAACGGGTATTCGCAGGACGACATCGGCCGCTTTCTTGACGTTCCAGTTTCAACTGTTAACAAGCGACTGTACACGGCCAGGGAAAGATTGAAAGAACGGATGGTGGAGGTCGTTAGGAGTGACCTCGACCAACACAGGCCGTCGCGAAATAACAACTTCTCAAACGAAGTGAATGCCCGGCTCAGACCATTAACAGAGAACGATTGGCCATCAATTACGAGGCTGGCATTCGGTCCGTCTCCTCGTGACGTTGATGGAATGGAGGTTTGGGTTGCGCGACGCGAAAAGTTTGCTGAATCGACGTACCTGCGACGTCACTACGTGGCTGAAGATCCAAAGCGCAAACAGATTCTTGGCTATGGAGCCATCGAGCAGACCATCTATCTGCCACGATACAGACTATTTCTCGTTGCAGGTCCGAGTTGGTTGCGTAAGGGCGTAGGTGATCTCCTGCTCGACCAGCTGTTCAAAGACTTGCTCAACGCGAATGCTGTTACCGTTTCGTGTCATGAACACAGTTCGAGAACCGAGTTGATTAGTCTGTTACTGAAGCGAGGTTTTGAAGAAGTGAATAGACAACTCGATTCGAGATTGAAACTTGCTGACGTCTCAAAGACCTCATCAACTGAAAGGCTGCTGGAAAAGACTGGAATCACAATTTCCTCTTTGACTGAGGAGCGCGCGACAGATCCCGACTGCGTAGAGAAACTCCACCGGCTGAGCGCAACGCTGATTGAGGAAAACGCTGAGCTGGGTTTCAAGCCTCCCGCATACTACGCCCGCGAAGCGTTGATGTGGCTAGAGATGCCTTATGTATTGCCTGATGGATACTTCATCGCCAAACACGGTAATCGTTACGTGGGAGTTGTGGAGGTAAACCTTCACGACTGTCCGCTGCACGGCGTCACGCTTAATGGTCCTGGAGTTCTGACCCAATACAGGCGACAAGGTATCGCCGGGGCGTTGATGTCGCGCGCGATCGCATACGCAAAAACGAGCGGCTTTATCGTCATGAGAACATTCAACCAACCGTCGGAAAAATCGCTTTTACAGCTTATTCGAAGAATGGGGTTCAAAACGGAGTTGGAAATGGTCACGCTGGAGAAACTCTTAAGGCCGATAATCAAAATCGCCAACCCAACGCTTTACGACGATTATTCAGGCTCATATGTGGTTGAAAGCCCACAGGGGCCAGTGAATATTGAGGTTCGCAAAGAGAATGAGCACCTGACACTCGAGTGCATCGGTCAGAAGGTTGAACTATTTCCGACATCCGAAACGAAATTTTTTATCAAGATGTTTTACGGTGAGATCAGTTTTATGCGCACTGCTGAAGGGTGCGTCAGTCATCTCGAGTATTCTTACGACGACGGAAAGCGGTTCGAGCACTATAGGGCAACAAAGACTGCTGAAATTAAGAACTAGAGGCCACCATGATGAAGTTCATCGTACTTGTAATGGCGATCAGCGCTGGTTTTGTAAGACTATCTAAGGACAGTAGCCCGGCCGCCTTCACGCAAACAGCCGCGCAGAAATACAAGAACATTCAGCTATTTAAAGAGTTGCCCGCGACGGAACTTGATCCAACAATGGCGTTCATTTCAGGTTCCCTCGGCGTCCGCTGCAACTTTTGTCACGTTCCGACCGCATTCGAGAAAGACGACAAACCAACCAAGATGGCTGCACGCAGGATGATCCAAATGGTTTTCGACCTGAACAAAGGATCTTTTAATGGCGAAAGTGCGGTTAGCTGCTTTACGTGTCATCGCGGAAAATCAAAACCTGTCTCTGTACCCGCGATTGGTCAGAACCTCTGGGCGCCCACGCCTCCACGGAAAGCAGAGTCTGCACCGCCATCTATCGATCAAATTCTCGCAAAATATGTTGATGCGATTGGTGGAGTGACCGCGTGGGAAAAAGTAAAGAGTCGGATCACCAAAGGATCGCGCATCGGTGCGGACGAAGTGCTCGTGCCTGAAGAGGTTTATCAAAAGTCGCCAAACAAACTCGTGACGATTACGAGCTATCCGGAAATCGTTTTCACCAACGGGTTCAATGGGACGACTGCGTGGGGTCATAGTAGCCGCGGTGGCGCACAGCAGTTACCGCCAGAAGTACTCAATCAACTCAAAAACGAGGCAGTGTTTGATAAAGAGATAAACATCAGAAAGTCATATACGGATCTTCGCGTCGCTGGTCAGGAAAAGATCGGCGAACGCGATGCATGGGTTGTAATCGCGTCTCCAGCCAGCGGTCTGCCAGAGCGGTTGTATTTCGACGCGGTTAGCGGACAGCTCGTCAGACGTTATGTGGAGTCGAAAACAATTCTGGGAAGGCTGCCACTGCAAACAGATTTTGAAGACTTCAGAGAAGTCGACGGAATCAAGTTGCCATTCTTGATTCGGTGGTCATTACCGGGACGGTCGTGGGGACGAAAGGTCGCGGAGGTAAAACAGAATGTCCCCATTGAAGACTCTAAATTTGAATTGCCTGCGAATCGACCTTGAAACTGGTTCTGTACTAGTTTGATTCCGACAGTGTATGTGCAAAGCCGCGTCGAACACTTCTTCCCACCTTCTGGAAGAACCGCCAGATTCTAGGAAGGATGAGGTACGTAATTAGCAACCCAACGGCCACTATTCCGAAAAGCAAGTAAGGCAGAAAGATCGCAGCGGTGATCGAGAGCACCGCGATAATATCTTCAATCACGCTGGCAACGACATTCGATACGGGTTCAGGGCTCGTATTAAGAAATGCTCGTGTCGCGGCTTTGGTGCCATGTGAACTCAAAGCGAGTCCACCTCCCAACAGTACTGCGATAGCCTGAATGGTTCTGTCGAAGTCGCCGAATGCCGCTGCTGCCAAAACGGCTCCAGCTGGAACGCGGATGAAAGTGTGAATCAGGTCCCATGTGCTATCGAGCCACGGCACTTTGTCTGCAAAGAATTCCACGCAGTAAAGCACCGATGCGATGCCAATCACCCACCAGTTTGTCACGACATCAAGTTCTCCAGGCAATTGCAAACCGGCGAACCGGCTGAGAAGACCCAGAGTGGCGACAGAAGCGTACAGATTTATTCCTGAGGTCCACGACGCTCCCATGGCTAGTGCGATGGTTGAGATCAAGTTCATTGCAAACTTAAGAACGACAAAATGCGACCAGAGTTCCGAGGGTATCGGAAATCCCTATTCAACCGAAGAAAAACGAGCTAAAATGCAGCCCAATTCTAAGCTCTCTCCCTGAACAATCTGAAGCACTCTCCCCAAAGCAGCGGCTTTGCTGCCGGTAATTACTTAGTCGCATTCTGAGGAGGTGCTTATGAAACTTACCCCGACAAAGTCAAAGTATCTATCTCTCCTGTTGATAGTAGTCGTAATTGCGGTCACTGGATATCTGATGTCGCCGGCGTTCACGCAAACCCGTGAACGAACGGTCGCTCCCAGTCCAACGGAGGCCAACGCCAAGGTCGCCGACATCATTAAGACGGACGTTGACCTGGTTACGATTGACGCGCTCGTCTTGCAGAAGAACACCGCTCGAGTAGTCGGCAATCTGAAGCAGGAAGACTTTCTCCTTTCAGAGGACGGCGCCAAACAGATCATCACACACTTCAGTCAGGACAATCTGCCGCTGTCGGTCATTCTCTTGATTGATCGAGGTGGTTGTTTAGACCCGTTCGGGCAAGAAGTCAGACGAGCAGCAAAAGATGCGATATCGCGACTGAAGCCGAGCGATGAGATCGCCGTGATGACTTATCACGACACGGTCGAGCTGCGTCAGGGGTTCACACGTGACCGGCGTTCCATCGAGTTTGCGTTGGACTTTGTGCCTCCGCACGACGAAATGGCGAATCACTGTCTCAACTTCGCGTTTGATGAAGCTGCCAACTACATGATGAAGGCAGGTAACCCTACGGGTCGCCGCGTGATTGTTCTCATCACGGGTGTGACTCGCAATTGGGCCTGTAAAGGTGGTCCTTCGAACGATGCAGCGAAGCATTCCGTGTTTGAGTCGGGCAGTGTGGTGTGCGGCATCATTCCGAAAACTCCTGAACAGGTCGCTGAAAATGGTGCGATGCGCTGGGCAACTCGCCTGGGCCGGATCGGTGGCGTGCATTACCTCGACGTCCAGAAGCTTGCGGATGATACAGGAGGCGAGGTGCTTCACGATAGACCTGAAGAACTCAACGGAACTTTCAACACACTGATCACGCATCTACGTACTCGGTACAGTTTCTCGTTCGTGTCAACGAACAAGAAACGCGATGGAAGTGTTCGAAAGCTGAAGGTGGATCTGGCAAAAGACGTGGAGAAGAAGAATGGTGGTAAGCTCGTCGTGAAGGCTCGAAAGAGCTACGTGGCACCGAAGGGAGAGTCTGACAGGGACCGAACCAAAACAAACTAGTTAAGGTTTCTTGACAGGATTACGGGATTACAAGATTACAAGACTAGTTAGAGCAAGCGGCGAAGAGGCCAATAGGTCTTTATTTAATTCTCCTGTCCAAGCTCGGCGGCCTCGGTGGCTCTGTGGTGATTTCTAATGAGCCGTATTCCACCACAGAGTCACAGAGTCCACCGAGATCACACAGAGAAAAGAAAGTTTCGACCTTACTACTACGCCAGCTCCGGTCTTGTATTTTTGTAATCCTGTAATCCTGTTGGACGTTTTCGATATGACGAGAAGTCGGATTGCAGTCGTCGTTTTGTTTCTGGTTCCAATAATCGTCGGCTGTGCGTCACCACCTGATACTCAAGGGCTAAACCCGTCTCCTATGAATACGAATTCGCCGATTAAGCCGGGACCGATCGTATACGTCGCCCTGGGTGATTCGACTGGTATTGGACAGGGTGCGAGCAACGGGGGCTACGTCGATCGTATGTTCAGAAAGCTTGAGGCGCAGCGTCCGGGATCGCGTTTGCTTAATTTGTGCGTGAGCGGTGCTACGACTATTGACGTCGTCAGAGAGCAACTGGACGAGGGCATAGCTGCTAATCCAGATCTTGTAACACTCGGAGTCGGGATTAACGACATTGGACATGGATTGAGTCTCCAGGAGTTTGCGAGAAACTATCAATCGATTCTTGATCGCTTAAAGAAGGAGACACACGCGGTTGTAGTTGTTACGAACATTCCCGATATCTCGAGTGCCCCGCGAATACCATCCGCAATGCGAGCGGAGTATCAGCGGACGATCAATCAGTTCAATCAGAAACTCCAGGAGACTACGACCACTTCAGCGGTGATTGTTTTCGATATTTATACGATCACTCGAGAACAATTGCCGGCACATCCAGAGTTCTTCTCGGCAGACGGCTTTCATCCCTCAGATGCCGGATACGAAATGTGGGCAGAGCAGATGTGGCCGACGCTGGTGAAGGTGATTGGCAGCCGGTAATTCCCTAGCCTCCACGAATTCACTTAGCTAAAATCGCAACGCAAAGCGAAATCCGATCTCGCTAAAATCCTAAGACCTTGGCAAAGTCGCGATTACGCACCTCGTTCGTACAAGCTGCCGTCGCAGCACAGTCAGAAAAACTTGAAGCTGACACGATGATCATCGAAGGATAATGGATCGGCTCTTCAGTACTCTGGTTCGTGTGACTTCGTGGATCGTCCTCGTTTTTCTGGACAAAAGGAACGATCTACGAAATCACACGAACTAAACACGAAAGTCGTTACCAGCCCAATCGACTCTTGAGGCAAAGCTACCGGACATTGACGACGAATTAACGTGCCTCCAATTCTCAATCCACCTCTGGTTCAGCATGCGCCCCGCTTTAGCATCGAGCGGGCATTGTCTTTAGCGGACGAGCTCTACAATCTGCAGTCTACCGCCGAGAGTTTACCGAGCGAACGTGACCAGAACTTTCTTTTGACTGACGCGTCGGGCCAGCGGTTCGTTCTGAAAGTCGCAAACTCGCATGAAGATGAAGCGCTGTTACAGGCGCAAGCGGACGCGATGATGCTCGCCGGTGAACGGCTGTCGTTTTGTCAGCGGCTTGTGCCCAACGTTCATGGACAGGTCCTGACGCGAGTCACATCTGAGACTGGAGAATCAAATCTAATTCGGCTTGTCACCTACTTGCCCGGAGTTGCGCTTGGCGTCACCGAGGTGCGTTCAGCCGGACTTTTGAGCGACCTCGGGAATAAGCTTGCGCAGCTCGATACGGTCTTGCTCGATTTCGATCATGGAGCGATTCATCGAGACTTTCACTGGGATCTAGCGAAGTGGGAAACGGTTATTACGAGCTATTCAGAATTGATTAGCGATCCCTCTCTGCGGAACATGATTCTGACCTATGCTGGAATCTTTGAGACGACTGCAGCCCCTTTGCTGCCGGGCTTGCGGCTAAGCGTGATTCATGGCGATACGAACGACTACAACATTCTGATCAACGACGAACGCTCAGAAGTTGTCGGAATCATCGATTTTGGCGACATGGTTTACAGCTACACCGTTGCAGACCTGGCAATCGGACTTGCTTACGTTGTTTTGAACAACGATTCGCCCATTGCAGCAGCGGCGAACGTCATCAGGGGGTATCACCAGGTATTCCCGCTTCGCGACGGAGAGATCGCTGTGGTTTGGGCACTCATGATCATGCGATTGTGCATGAGTGTTTGTATCGCCACGTATCAACAACAGCAACGGCCTGACAACGAATACCTCGACATCAGTCAGCAAGCCATTCGTGAACGACTGCCAAGTTTGCTTCAAGTTAGTCAGCGTGACGCCACTTCAATACTCCTAGGTACATTGAATGATTGATCGTTATCAGCTCCAGGCATCAGTTCCAGAGACTCAAGGTCCAAAGCATCAGTGCTCAAGCTTCATAGAAAAACTCAAGCCAAAAAAATACAACTTGAGCGGGGGTAAACCACCCTTCCTAACCTGCGTTTTGTTAGCTTGAGTTGTTTTCGTGAAGCCTGACCGCTGATGTTCTGCACCTTGAGCTGTATTGACTAGAGGTTCGGTATTATAAATCTTGATGCGGTACTGCCATTCTTCATAAGTGCATTGTTGAAATGACTAGCAAAGCCGACACGCTCGCAGGTCGAAAGCGACTTCTCGGTCGCAATCTGAGCATTGCCTACAAGAATCCGCTCAAGATTGTGCGCGGCTCCATGCAGTATCTGTATGACGACGATGGAGTTGAGTATCTCGACGCGTACAACAACGTCGCGCACGTCGGACATTGCAATCCGCGTGTTGTTAAAGCAGGTCACGAGCAGATGGCGGTGCTGAATACGAACACGCGTTATCTTCATGATTTGATCAATCAATTTGCCGAACGTTTGACTGCGACGCTTCCTGACCCACTTCGAGTCTGTTTCTTCGTGAACTCCGGCAGCGAGGCGAATGAATTGGCGCTTCGACTCGCGCGTGCGCACACGCGAGCGCGCGATCTGATTGTTCTCGATCATGCTTATCACGGAAACACAAACACGCTCATCGACATCAGTCCGTACAAGCACGATGGACCCGGCGGACAAGGCGCGCCGTCGTGGGTTCACAAAGTGCCGTTGCCTGATCTCTTTCGCGGACCGTACCGCGCGCCCGATGCTGACGCTGCGGCGAAGTATGCGGCAGACGTTACACAGGTCATCGAAGAATTGCATGAAAGAAAGCTGCCGCTATCAGGTTTCATTGCGGAGTCAATGCCGAGTGTGGGCGGCCAGATCGTTTTGCCTTCTGGGTATCTCAATGAAGTTTACGATCTGGTCCGTGAGGCGCGGGGTGTGTGCATAGCTGATGAAGTGCAAACTGGGTACGGCCGCATAGGTACACACTTTTGGGCTTTTGAGAGTTATGGCGTCGTACCTGACATCGTCGTCTTAGGTAAACCGATCGGTAACGGACATCCGATCGGCGCAGTCGTTACAACTCGCGAAATCGCGACGTCGTTCGACAATGGAATGGAATTCTTCAGCACGTTCGGTGGTAATCCTGTTTCGTGCGCCATCGGCCTGGCTGTACTTAATGAGGTCGTCGAAAACAATCTGCAAGATCACGCGCTCGCGGTTGGAGAGGTTTTACTGGCGAGATTAACTGAACTGCAGGAGAGTCACGAAATCATTGGTGATGTTCGTGGAAGCGGGTTGTTTCTTGGTGTTGAGTTAGTCCGTGATCGAAAAACGTTGGAGCCGGCGACCGAGGAAGCGGACTTCATGGTCAATGCGATGCGCGAGCGCCAGATTCTCCTGGGCACAGACGGACCATTTCACAACGTGCTGAAGATCCGGCCGCCAATGCCATTTACTAAATCCGATGCCGCTCGACTTTGCGCGACGCTAGCTAGCGTACTTACTGAGGTGTAGCTCTACGCCTGCTTCGCAGGCTTCCTACGGCTTGAGTATTTGTTCTCGACCTTTCTTATCAACCACTTTAACGAAGCTGCCGGTATCTTTTGCGTAAAGGCTTACACCTGCGTCCTCATCATCAGACAGACCCAGCGCCGATCCTTTGGCTGACGCGGTAAGTTTCACCACTGGACCGCTCTTCGGATCGGTCATGCGAAAGAGCACCGTTTCGGGATAAAGCTTGCCATTAACTGTCTCGGGACCGTGCACGAGAATGTTTGCTCGAATTCGACCCTGATCATCGACGATCTCGAGTGCGCGTCCGCGGAGCACGGGCGCAACTTCATGAGCCTGCGTTCGATAAATCTGGGATACCAGAAAAACTGCCAGCACAAGGTTGACAGCGGTAAGAGCTAAAGCTAGCCGTTGCGTTTTCATGTTTTGCTCCTTCGGATCCAATGGTGACAACAATTAGAAAAAGATGCATTGTCCTAATCCGAAGTTTATCACTTAGAACTACTCAACTCTCTGCGCGTCCTCGGCAGGCTCCGCGTCTCCGCGGTGTAGTTCGAGTTCGCGAACAAACCAACAAATCATGGCTTTGCACAAAAAGTCCGGAATCCCACCGACGCAGTCGGTGGATGCTTCATACTTAGCCTACAAACTCAAGGTCGTTCTCTGGGAACAAATCCCACCGACGGGGAGTCGGTGGATTGTTCACACATTGCCTAATCAGTCGATCGCGGTCGCTTGCAAAACTTAAGCTTCTTGAAAGCATTAGCGTGTTGGCGGCGGTGTGAAGGTCAGGTATGAACAATCCACCGGCTGCGTCGGTGGTATTCCCTAACAAGGGGGATGATCTCAGTAGGTTGAGTATTAACCATCCACCGACTGCGTCGGTGGGATTCCGGACTTTTTGTGCAAAGGC
>DATIBJ010000015.1:0-5275 GCA_035457565.1 Pyrinomonadaceae bacterium
GCCGCGACGCCTAATAGAAATAGTGGATTCAGGAACGACATAATTGCTACAAGATCTAGCTTCGCACCCACCCGCTACCGCGAGGTGGTACTGACTGTTTTGCCACTGCATTGAGCGTGCCGTAACTCGACGACAAGCTGAAGCATATCGGACACTCGTTGACCTACTTTCCCGCTCTTCTCGACAAAAACTTAAACAGCGCAAAATCCAGCGGCTGTTTCGTGGTAATCATCTCGTAGTCGACATTATTTGCAGCTGCACAGTTCTGCATATCTGCCACATGCTTGTTCATTCGATTCCGGTAGCCCGTAGCCACGACGTCAGGCAGCACAGGCATTTGTTCCAGCGTTTCCGCGTCTTCAAGCAATATCACCGCATCGTCAAAGTTAAACTCGAGTTCGTTCTGATCTAACACATGGAACGCAACCACATCATGCCCGTTGAACCGAAGATGCTGGAAAGCCGACTGCAAGCGATCAGGCTGATCGTAAAAATCGGACACGAGAACAACGATCCCGCGACGCGTCAGTATTTCGGCAAGTTGGTGCAGTGATCGGGCGAGATCGGTTTCGCTCCCCGCCGTCATCAGCGAGAGCTGTCCAAAAATTGTTCTGAGATGACCGGTCCGGTTCCGCGCGGGAACATGTGTATGCACTTTCTTATCGAATCCAACTAAGCCGACAGCGTCTTGTTGTCGGCTCAGAAGGTATGCAAGTGACGCTGCGAGAAACTGTGCATACTGGAGTTTGGTGACAGAAGTCGCGTGGGAGTATCCCATCGACGCGCTGGTGTCGATCAGTAAATGACACTGAGCATTCGTGTCGGCCCGGTATTTTTTGATGAAGTAGCGGTCGGTACGGCCGAGCAGCCGCCAGTCGAGATAGCGTAGATCATCGCCCGCGTTGTATTGACGATACTCGGTGAACTCGGTCGAGAAACCCGTGAAGGGCGAGCGGTGTAGACCGGAGATGAAGCCTTCAACGACTGCGCGCGCTAGTAGTTCGAGGGAACCGATGCGCGCTAACAATTCCGGATCGAGGAACCGCGCAGGTCCGGCGGCAACGCCGGACGTTGGAGCGACGCTCACATGCGCTGGTTCCGGAATAGTCTCGCTTTTCGTTTTACGCCAAAACATAGAATTTGTGTCCGATAAACTTCAGTTTGTCGCGTTGAGCCCTATACTCAATCAAACGAGTAATGAAACTTGACGACAAACTTGAAGTTTATCGGACATGACGACAAACTGAAGTTTATCGGACATGACGACAAACTGAAGTTTATCGGACATCACGACAAACTGAAGTTTATCGGACATCACGACAAACTGAAGTTTATCGGACATGACGACAAACTGAAGTTTATCGGACATCCCTACAACCCACTCTTCGGCTCAGGCACGGCTTCGATCAGTTTTTGAATTACCTGATCTGAATCGACTCTCTCGGCTTCCGCCTGGAAGTTCAAGAGCACGCGATGCCTCAGCACTGCCGGAGCCACTGCCCTGACGTCTTCGCACGACACGTTGTATCGTCCACGCAGGATTGCCCTGGCTTTACCACCAAAAACCAAAAACTGCGACGCTCGCAGAGACGCACCCCACGTCACCCATTTGTTGATGAAGTCTGGTGCGGGCGGTGTTCCCGGCCGACTCGCATTGACCAGTCGGACAGCGTAGCGAGCGACCGTGTCTGAAACCGGCACCTGTTTCACCAATCGCTGAAAAGCAATAATCTCGTCAGCCGACATTAATCTGCGAAACACGTAATCCTGTGGCGACGTGGTGTGCTTCACGACAGCAACTTCCTCGTCTTCACCCAGGTAACCGACTTTGATGTTGAACATGAATCGATCGAGCTGCGCTTCGGGCAGTGGATAAGTTCCTTCCATCTCGATCGGATTCTGGGTTGCCAGCACGTGAAATGGTCGAGGCAGATCGTAGCTCACACCCTGGACCGTAACTCGTCCCTCCTGCATTGCTTCGAGTAATGCGGCCTGCGTCTTTGGTGGCGTGCGGTTGATTTCGTCTGCCAGGACGATGTTGGCGAAGATTGGACCACGAATGAACTGCATCGCGCGGTGCCCGGTCGCTCGATCTTCTTCGATGATCTCCGTGCCGGTGATGTCAGCCGGCATCAAATCAGGTGTGAACTGGATCCGTTTAAATGACAAATCCAGAACATTCGCTATCGTTCGCACCAGCAGTGTTTTCGCAAGTCCGGGAACACCAGTCAGAATCGAATGACCGCCGACAAAGAGCGACAAAAGCACCTGCTCTATAACATCGTCTTGTCCGAATATCGCTTTGCGTATCTCACGGAGGAGTTCTTCACGCGCAGAACTCAGCTTGTCTAAAAGGTCTTCGTCTCTGATGGTGATTTGCTCAACAGCCATTGGGTTTCCTCTGTTCTACGGTGTTCGATACTTCAGTTTATCGACCATCTCTTATTGTCCCACTATCCTTAGCAAGAGTTCCTGGGCCTTTTCATAGCGCGGCGCTGCTTCCAACGCGTGCAGTACAGAACGCTTCGCTTCCTGCGAACGTCCTAATGCATGGAATGCGGTGGCGACGTTGTAGTTTGCTTCCGCGATGTTTGGTGGTTGTAACGCAAGCGCCACCTGAAACTCTGTCAGTGCCTGCTGATAGTCCTTAGTTGTGAAACTCATCTCACCAGCGGTCGTATGCAGTGCGTAATCAAATGGGCTGATATAAAAACTCATTTGCAACGCCTGAATGGCACGAGTGTTATCTCCACTCTTTTGTCGCAACCTCGCAATTTCTTTCAGAACATCCAGGTTGTTCTCGTCAACACGCACGAGCGCATCGAGAATGTCCGCTGCCTTAGCAGGTTCTCCGCCAGCCTCGAGAATCTTCGCGAGTGCGAAGTACGCGTTTCCCTCGCCCGTGAAGTAAGGGTACAACTCAATCGCGCGCCGGAAATGAATCTCAGCATTCTTGATGTCGCCATCAGCGGCATAAAGTTCCGCGGCGCGCGCACGGAGCGCAAAGGTGTCTTGCGTTTCGAGCATCTTCAAGACATCAGCTTTCGCCAGCGACGCTACCAGGTTCGCTTCTGTTTTAGACGCCTCAAAGAGCGGCCGCGCTTTTGTTTCGACGTATGCAAAGAACGCTTTATCGAATTCGGCTTCCGTAAGCTTCAACACTTGATGCAGGATATCTGGTGTCTGAGCTTTGTCGCGATACAGTGCAAGCATACGAAGGATTGCATCAAAGCCATAGCGCTCGACGATAAACTCGCAGACCTGGGAGGCCTGGAAGTAAGCGATCGGCACATCTGCCATTCGCTTCGGCCTTTGGAAGCCCGCGTCGAGTTCTGAGATCTTGAACCAGCGTCCATCAATAAATGACCGCAGAAACAGCGGGTTCCAGTCGTCGCCCCAACCTGGCCGGGCGTGTCGCTCTTCGTAAACTGACAATCCTTCGGAGAACCATCGCGGAATTCGATAGTCGGTCATCTGCAGCGTGATTACGTGCGTGTATTCATGCCAGAGAGTTGAGCCCCAGTTGAACTCACCGCTTTGCCGAGCTGACGGCGAATCGAGCGCGACCAATGGACCGAAGCAAACACCGAGAGCTCCGAGGCCGGGCATGCCAAGAGTGCGGACCGCAAAGTCTTCGTGATTCTGAAACAACTCAACAATAACCGGCCCCTTAGGAGTAAAGCGATATTTTGTCGTTAGCTTTGCTGCGGCTTCTTCAAGCAGGTTGGCGGCGTACGGTGCAAGCACATCGCTTTCCTGGTCAGATGCTTTGATGATGAAGGAACCGCGCTTCGTTTCGCGGAAGCTCTGCATCGTGTCGAGGAGATCCAATGTGTTCTTGGCCCAGATATTAAATGGGTCGCCTTTGAACGCGCGCTCGACCGCTGCGCGTCCCTCTTCCATCTGGCCCAAACGCAGCAGCGACATGCCGAGCGAAAGGTGAGCATCCCATAAGCGCGGCGACTTCTCGATTGCTCTTCGCGCGAACGCAACGGCTTGTTCAGTCCGTCGTGTAATCGTCGCGTAATGAGCGAGCGTGTTGTAGATCTCGCCGTAGCGAGGATTGATTGCGAGAGTGGCGTTTATTACGGTCGCTGTATCGCCGTCCTGCAAATAAGCAAGCGCTGCTCGCAATGAATGAGCGTCAAGGGATTGCGGGTTGATCTTCGTGGCTTTATCGATGTTGGCCAGCGCTTGAGCAAACTGACTGGCCTCAAGCAAGAGCGATGCGTTTAGAGCTAATGCTTCGACGAGATTGGGGTTGACTTGAAGTGCGCGGTTGAGAGCGCTGGTTACTTCTTCACCGCCTTCAAGACGTTTGTTGAGCGCAATGTCGAGGTAGAGACGCGCGCTATTCGGATTTATTTGTAGTGCCTCGTTAAGGAACTGTGCGGCGTCGCCGTAGGCATACTTTGTCGTGAACAGTTCTGCGGCGCCGAGTTGTGCTTCCAGGTAAGTTGAATCTGCCTCAATCGCTTGCCGGTAAATCTCATTTGCGTCTTGATAGCGCTCAAGATGAACAAGGGCCCGCGCGATTGGAGTGAGTTCAGGTGCGGTCCGGAGATTGTTATCTGTGTAGTGCTTAACAAGTCGTTCGTAGATGGTATTTGCTCGATCACTTTGGCCGACGGTGTCGAAAGCTTCTGCGAGACGAAGCTGGGCCTGTAATGTGTCGGCT
The DNA here is from genome assembly GCA_035457565.1 of Pyrinomonadaceae bacterium. Lineage (GTDB taxonomy): Bacteria > Acidobacteriota > Blastocatellia > Pyrinomonadales > Pyrinomonadaceae > PSRF01. Next base: position 4,679 of record DATIBJ010000015.1, read on the forward strand.
GGTGATGCTTTTGTCGCTATTAGATCGTTGACGGCCTTTTCGTAGTCAGTGATCGCGTCGGTGTAGCGGCCGGTCAGCATCAGAATCTCAGCGAGTTGATATCGCACCAGGCCGGCGCTGGAGTTCTTAAGCAGGAACTTTTTCGCTAACGTTTCAGCTTCAACATAACGACCGGTTTCGATGTATGCGCTGAGCAGGAGCCTTTGGGCTGATGCATCGTTTAAGTTGTCGGCGAGGTGGGCCGTCAAGAGTTTTATCGCGTTGTCGTAGTCGCCTTTCTTTAACTCCGCTTGACCTGGAATCTCCTCTGGTTGCGATTGCGCTAAGCTCGTTGTAACGATGAACGAAGAAACCGTTATCAACAGCAGAATAGATAGGAGGAGCAGATAACGAGTGGCGATCGAATGACGAGCGGAAGTCGTAACAGCTCTGCCGCTTGATGTGAGGCGGCTCCGCCTCGCCGCTAGTGTGCGCGTGGATTTCGGGCTATGCCCCGGGTTCGGGTTCTGCCCCTCTCCGGCGGTGGTATTTAATCGCTGACGCACTTGTTTCTCTTTCCACTAGTCTGAGGGCCAAGCCCGAACCAGGGGCATAGCC
>DATIBJ010000016.1:0-6356 GCA_035457565.1 Pyrinomonadaceae bacterium
AAGATCACAAGACTCAACCTGCATTCACAGTTCGAGGTCCAGTACAGTTGGATGCTATGAATCTTGAGCGGGGGTAAACCGCCCTTCCTTACTTGCGATTTTATCAGCTTGAGTTCTTCCAGTCGGATTGAGTGTTGGCTGGTTTGGCTGTTGACTTGTTTCGAAGAGGCTGACGTAGTCGAATCCCAAGAGTTTGTGAAGCGATTTCGGATCTGAGCATCAACCATCGTACATTAGGGTTCTATGTTTGATTGGTTGCGAGCGATCGCACGCTGGCTTGAGGTGTATGTCATCGGGATGCCGCTCTATCTTGCGGCGCCCGCAATGGTCATCATTGGCGCTCTCGACTCCTCTTTATTGTCGCTTCCGGAAATCAACGATTATCTGGTCGTGGGTCGCTGCATTAAGAATCCGAGCGCCGCCTTTTATTTTCCGTTGTTTGCGGCAGTGGGATCGGTTCTCGGTTGTTTGTTGCTTTACACGATCATGCGCCGCGGGGGTCAGGCAGTGCTGCGCAAGCGTTTTAGTCTTAGCAGCATACGAAGAGTCGAGAGAGCCTACGCTCGTTTTGGTTTTCTCGCCATTGCGATTCCAGCGATACTGCCGCCGCCATTGCCTTTCAAGATCTTTGTCGCCACAGCCGGAACGCTAGAGTATCCGCGCTGGAAGTTCCTCCTGACGGTGATGCTGGCGAGGTCGTTCCGCTATTATGTTGAAGGTATTCTTGCAGTGTTCTACGGCAGACGAGTTTTGTCGTTCGCGAGGGACAACGGACTAGTCGTCATAAGTATCGTGGCTGCACTAGTCATCATCGGCATAGTCATTTACATACTTATCAACCGAAGAAAAGTAAAAGAAGAACCCGAAGAAGGTATTACGGACGCCGAAGGGTTCATGGACGAAGAAGGAACGCTCTAATTGAAATTACTACTAAACCAGTTTACGAAGCTTCTTACCCGACTTTCTGAATATCTCATTACTTTCGGCGCGTTCGGACTATTCACGGTCGCGTTGCTCGATTCAACGTTTGTTCCGTTGCCGAGCAGTGCTGATGCTCTGATGCTTGTGTTGTCGACAACGCACCCACGTTGGATGCCCTTGTATGCGCTGATGGCAACGGCGGGATCAGCGCTGGGCTGCTTCATCCTCTATCACATCTCGCGCCGCGCGGGTGCAAGAGCACTCCGGAAGTTTTCTGAGAAAAAGCAAAAGAGAGTCAAAGAGTTGATCGATCGCTACGATATGTTCGCAGTGTTGGTCGCGACTCTTTTGCCGCCGCCATTTCCGTTTAAGTTATTCGTCGTCTCAGCTGGAGTCTTTCGGTTCAGCATTACGCGATTCATGATCGCCATTATCGGCGGACGCGCGTTTCGTTTCCTGTTGGAAGGCTTTTTTGCGGTTCGCTATGGTCAGGACGCGAAGGTGATTCTAGCGCGTTACTATCCGTGGATCGGTCTGGGCCTTGCGGCAGGCATTCTGTTATTCGTGCTGGCGCGCCGGTTTTGGAAACGCGAAGTTGTGGAGGTCGTTGAAGAACTTCAACACGTTTCCGAGAGTGGTTTAGAAGCCGGTAATTAAAGGTGCCTCTTCCACGGCCGGTTTCAATTCAGTGAATTGAAAATTACGAGCTGCCGCAAGGTCCTTGATGCCATGTTGCTCTTCAAGCTTCGACAATAGCAGAAGAAAGATCTCGGCGGTTGCCAGGGCGTCGCTTCCGGCTCTATGGCGGCTAATGATCGGAATTGAGAAGTGGTTGGCAATCGTATCGAGCCTGTGGTTATTCAGAGCAGGCATTACTCTTCGCGACAACCGCACTGTGCATAAATGAGGATTCAACATGCGGTGCCCCGGATAGACGCGGGAGATTTCGTGGTTCAGGAAGCTGGTGTCGAACGCTGCGTTGTGAGCCACCAGGACCGAGTCGCTGACGAAGTCGAGCCAGCGAGGGGCAACTTCGGCAAAGACAGGAGCTGACTTTACCATCTCGTTTGAGATTCCCGTCAAAGCCATAACAAATCGTGGAATAGGAATCTCAGGATTTACGAGCGACAGAAACTTATCAACGATACGGCCGCCACGAATGCGATACGCGCCCAGCTCGATTAACCGATTTGGCGGTGTTTTCGCGCCCGTTGCTTCGACGTCTACGACAACAAAATCCAATTCAGTCAAGAGACGCGATTGCCACCCGTCTTCCTGGAGCTCGATGGTATTGTTCTCGATAAACTTGAAGCGCCGATCGTTCTTGACGAGATCGGCCACGAGCAAACCCGCAAGATCGTCGTCGATGTGAGAAAGTTTGAAGATAGCGTCGACGATTGTCGACGCAGGAGCGCGTCCGCCAGATTCTACGAGAAGTTCAATTGTGTCTTGAACGAGGGTTGAATCGGAAACTAAATTCGGATAAGGCGGCATTTCGGGTTTGGATTGTAGCACGGTGCGTGGATTAGAGGTGAAGAATTGAGAGCCGACCAAGTCATAAATGAATTCAAGAAAAGCGGAGCGCTACTCGAAGGTCATTTCAAATTAACGAGCGGCTTGCACAGCCCTGTGTATCTGCAATGCGCTTTAGTTCTTCAGTTTCCCGAGAAGGCTGAACTATTCGCTCGCGCAATTGCGGAACACTATGCGGGGAAACAAATTGAGCTCGTGGCCTCGCCGGCGATTGGGGGGTTGATAATTGGACACGAAGTTGCGCGAGCGCTGGGAGCGCGATTCATCTGGACCGAACGTCAAGACGGCGAGATGACCTTACGCAGAGGGTTTTCAGTTAAGCCTGGTGAAAAGACCTTAGTGGTTGAGGATGTTGTGACGACCGGCGGTTCAACGCGAGAAACGATAGAGGTCTTGAGAAAAGTGGGGGCTTCTGTCATAGGCGCAGCTTCCATCATTGACCGTTCTTCCGGAACGGCTGATGTAGGGGTGAAGAGGACGGCATTGGCGACTCTGGATGTGAAGTCTATGCAGCCGCATGAGTGTGAACTCTGTAAAGATGGCGTCGAAGTCGTGAAGCCAGGCAGCCGAAGGTAAATTTGAATGTCGTGGCTATAAACATTCAACCTCTACCGAGGTGAAGACCAAAGATCAAAGTCCTGAGTCCAAAGTTCCAAGTCCAAAGTCCAAAGTCCAAAGCCCAAGACCTTCCATGAACTTCAAACTGACCATCCAGTACGACGGCACAGACTTTCATGGATGGCAAATCCAGAATGGTCAGAGAACAGTTCAAGGAGAACTGACTTCGGCCCTTTCGCTGGTCGATGGACGGGACGTGGTTGTTCACGGTTCAGGAAGAACAGACGCAGGCGTTCATGCTGAAGGACAGGTGGCCAGTGTAGTGATCGAACGTGACATTTCTGCAGAGAAGCTGCGTGCCGCCGTAAATGCAAACGTTGGGAAAGACTTGCGCGTGCTGGAAGTCGATTCTGTTGATGACGACTTTCACGCTCGCTACTCTGCGATCGAGAAAACCTACGCGTACCGAATAATCAACGCGCCGGTGATTTCGCCGTTTTGGTCTCGCTATGCGCTCCATGAAGCAAGACCTATCGAAGTTGCGCACATGTACGAGAGCGCAAAACTGTTTCTGGGAGAACACGATTGGACAGCGTTTTCCGCCGCACAATCAGATGCGGAGAGTCGCGTTAGAACGGTAACCGGGCTCGACGTTGAGGCGTTTCAGGATAAGCGTGCTCGTGCGCGTGTGATTCAAATCAGAGTCAGCGCAAACGGGTTCTTGCGTTACATGGTGAGATCCATTGCTGGTGCGTTGCTATCAGTTGGCCGAGGCGAATTGGGAATGTCGGAGGTTGCCGAGGCCATTACAATGGGGCGACGTCCCGCAGCGATTGCAACGGCACCTGCATGGGGATTGACGTTGGTGTCAGTCAAATACGATTGATGATGATTGAAGATTGAAGATTGTAGATTGAAGATTGAAGATTGAAGATTGTTGATGAGATTTCATTGCTGAATGGGCGAGTTCTGGTTAGACGCAATCATCAATCATCAATCTACAATCTACAATCATCAATCTACAATCATCAATCTACATCAATCTTCAATCACCTATGGTATCTTCTGCACTCAAATGCTCTCTGATTTCAATGGTGTAGTAAAAAAAGGGTCGCGTGAGGAGTCGTTGCTGGCTTCCGTCGCCTGGGACCGTCTGCCACGGCATGTCGCCATCATAATGGACGGTAACGGACGTTGGGCCGCACAACGTGGCCAACCGCGTATCGCTGGCCATCGCGCGGGAGTCGAAGCTGTGCGGTCCGCAGTTGATACGGGCGCGCGTTTAGGTTTGCAGGCACTGACGCTCTACGCGTTCTCCACAGAAAACTGGAAGCGCCCGCGTTACGAAGTCGACGCGCTGATGCGTATGCTCAGGCGTTATTTACGCTTGGAGCTAGATGAGATCGACCGGCAAAACATCAAGTTTCAGACTATCGGCCGCACGGGTGCGCTCGCGGAGAACGTTCGAGCGGAAATTGCGAGAGCTACTGATCGCACGTCGAACAATCGAGGAATGATTCTGTCTGTAGCGCTGAATTATGGCGGGCGCGCCGAGATCGTCGATGCATGCAAGGCTGCGGTCAGGCGTCTCATCGACGAAGGCAGCCGTCCGGATGAAATAACGGAAGAGCGAATCGCGAATGAGCTCTACACACGAAATCTGCCGGAATTGGATCTCTTAGTTCGGACGAGTGGCGAGCTCAGGATTTCGAACTTCCTCTTGTGGCAAAGCGCTTACAGCGAGATTTACGTTACGGATACTCTGTGGCCTGACTTTCGTCGTCAACATTTACTGGAAGCGGTGGTCGATTATCAGGGACGTGATCGACGTTTCGGTGGGTTGAAGTTGGTTGTGGGAAACCGGAAGTAGAAGGCGGAAGGCAGGAGCAGGAACAGTAAGCAGGAGCAGTAAGCAGGAGGCGGCAATAGTTCAACTTCGAAGACCCAGACAATCAAAAATCAACAATCAAAAATCAACAATCAACACACCCTCCTTGGATAAAACCAAAAGCCAAACAGCTAAGAGTTCTGGACGCACGCGAGTCCTCACCGCCGTCGTCGTACTCCCATTCCTGATCGCGTCGATTATTGTCCCAGTGTTGTCGTGGCTGTTTGTTGCCATGGCTGCCGCTGCGCTCACCCTCGGCCTGTTTGAGTTTTATCGTTTGGCGAAGCGTCGCGACATGAAGCCAAACATTGTCGCAATGTATCTGGCGGGTGCGGCCATTTTCACAATCTTTCTTTTCAACGAGTCAGACGAATTCGTAAATGTATTGTTGCTACAAGTCGTCCTGCTTGTGCTCATAATTGGAACGCTCATCGCCGCGACCTTTCAGGAAGTTAACTTTGAAAAGATGATCGCTTCATGCGGTGCGACGATTCTGGGCGTGCTCTACGTCGCATTGCTGGGAAGTCATCTCGTTGCGGTGCGAACGGGATTCAATCCGACGCTGTCTACACACCTGCTCTCGTTCTTTTTTCTCATCTTGATGGGTTCGGACATCGGCGCATATTACACAGGGCGATTGATTGGTAAACATAAACTCGCGCCGAAGATCAGTCCTGGAAAAACATGGGAGGGCGTTGCAGGCGGAATCCTTGCGGCCCTCGCTATGGCCACGCTTGCGCACTTCTGGTTCTTTCGTCTGCTGCCATTGAAGTGGGCATTGCCGTTGGCCGCCGTCATGACTGTACTAGGAGTATTAGGTGATTTGGCGGAAAGCGCTCTAAAACGTGGTGCAGGAGCGAAAGATGCAGCGAATCTTCTGCCCGGTCACGGAGGCGTACTCGATCGTTTAGATAGCTTGCTCTTCAACGCACCGCTCATCTACTATTTTGGCCGCTTCTACTTCCACGCTTAAAAGATGATGGTGTTGGCGCCCATCATCGCAACATGATCGACACCATGTAGAAGCTCGAAGGCGATGACCACACGGAAAATTGTCCTTATCGTCGGCGCAATTGTCGTGGCAATAGGTTTGATTGTTGTGTTATTCGTCGGCGGTATTGTTGGCTTCGCCTTCTATCAGGTTGGCAAGAGCGATGCGGCAATGAAGGCGAAGGAGTTTCTAAGAAACAGCGCCACATTGAAACAGGACATCGGCGAAGTAGAAGATTTCGGCACTTTTGTGACTGGCAACATCAACATCCAGGATGACACAGGCGCTGCTACCCTTAATCTGAAAGTAATCGGAGCGCGGAAAACTGTTCACGCTTCAGTCAGCCTCGCTTATTACAGTGGTCGTGCCTGGCGCGTTAATTCCGCATCGTATGTTAATGACGGCGGCGAAACTGTGAATCTTCTCAACCCCTACGAAGGACGATTGATGTTCGATAAACTTCAG